>JBOFQC010000500.1:0-3033 GCA_051660725.1 Thermoguttaceae bacterium | reverse complement strand
GAACGAGATGTGGATCCTTCTTCGCCTTGCGAAGATTTAAGCGTTTCGAACTCGGAAGGCCCTGCTCCTTGAATACCGGAAACTTGCATCGTTTGGCGGTTGCTGTCAAGGTTCGTTTCCTGACCGGTTCTCGGATCACCCGCTGCTCCAGTTCCCCAGTTTTGGCTCCCCTTATTCGATTTTGCCGTGTTGTTTCCACCATTCTTATCACAACTCGAGCCAGCACCAGCACACTCCGATTTGCACATACTTAATAAAGCCAATTTGTTGCCCAAACTTTGGCAAATCCCTTTTCTGAGCGACTGTTTTTTACACATTCCCGCAATTTCACAGGCAGATTCCTTGCTCCCTTCACAGTTTCCTGATTCGGTACACTCAGACATTTTTTGCGTCGAACTCGAAAGCTCTTTCTGGTTTCGACGTGTCGCTTCGCTACTCGCTTTTTTCAACTGTTCGGAAACCGCTTTGCGCTCTTGCTTAGACATTGATGACGTGTCCATTTTTTCCAGTTCTTCTAATGCTTTACCAAGGTTTCCTTCTTTCAGTTCCTGACCGGCACTACGTGTGGATTCAGCCGCACTTAAAGCTTCGCCTATTTCTTGTAACGAGGCATCCATTGCTTCCAGGTTAAACTCATTTATCGCTTTATCCAGAGCGGATTCCATTTGCGAAAGTGTCGCAAGTGTCTCTTTCGGTTCTGCCGTTTGTTGGTCAAGCTGTTCCTTTAGCTTCTGCATTTCGTCGGCAAGTTCCTTTAGTGCCTGCTCTTCCGGATTTTCTTTTGAAAGCTCGTCAATTGTTTTCACAAGTTCATTATCAAGCTGTTTCGCAATTGCTTCCAGCGTATCAATTGGATTGGTCTCCGCTTTTGTCTGCTGCGTATTCGTAAACTGGGAAATTATGCAAATTCCGACAATAAGCAGAATGACACCAGACGCACGCCGAAAATTTTTCGGGCGGTGATACGGAATTACAGCCTTTGGTTCGACTTTTGCCGCATATTCAGCCGCATCTGAAAGTTGCAACTTCGCAATTGGTGTCTCGGCACCGGTTGTCAGCAAGTACCAGGCAGTGAGAACCCGATCCTTGAATTTGTAATGTGAATCGATTTTTTCTGCGGAAATTCGTCGGTCAAGCGGCATAAATATCCCGACGAGAGCTCCGACACCCAAACCGAACCCAAGAGCGATTACACACGGCAACCAAATAGACACCTCTGCCAGATACCCTGAAAGACGTAATATCACAAACGGTAAAGCGACCAATTGAGTCCAAAAGACTCCGCCCGCCAGCGAATCAATAAAGCATTGAAAACGGTAACGACGCTGCACAGCGTCAAGAGAACGTGTAATAGCATTATCTGTCATGGTACACCTTTTTTAGGTGAGGCGTTAGCAGGAAAAAAACGTTTACTACCCTGTGTTATTAGCTGTACTGTATAACCTATTTTCCACATGTCGAAGTAATACCCTGCGTCCTGACTCTGTAATCGTCCTACGCCCTGAAAGGGCACAATACTTAGCCCAGGGTAAAGCGGTGCTGGTACTCCACACCGCGACGCCCTGGACTACAAGTCTCCTCACCACGACCAACCGCCCTGAAAGGGCAAGGTAAATGGTGTGGTGTTGATTTTTGTTTTTGTATTGCGCCCTTTCAGGGCGGAGAGCCGGGTTTCCGTCAATTATAAATCATACAGTACAGTTAGGTAGGCGATTACCAATAAAATTGCACAATTAACCGTACACCTGATTATACTTTAAGTTTACGTGAGAAGTCAACACGTCTTAATAAAACGTCAAGTACATATAGGAGTAACGCAGCCGAAAGCAGGTACGGCCAAAGCGGTTCGACCCGCCAAGCGGTTCGTGTTGCGTCCTCACTGAATAGGGACTCCGGTAACGGGTTGTCCACTCCGCCAGTTGTTGCCGCTATTCGCTGTAAAAGGTCGGTATTGGTCGATTTCAAATGCAACTCGTCAGGATAACCGACCATAACACCGCGAGATTGGGACACGACATTTTTCTCACCCGACTGGAGTGACATCTGGAAATGGTAACCGCCACGTTTGGGGGGCGTAACCGACGCTTCGTAACGTCCCGGAGCAGTTGAAACCAATTTGATTTCCTCTTTCGCCAAATTCGGAGCGATAACGGTCAGGTTTCCGTCAGCACGATTTACGTACGATTCGTTGTCGTCAACGGCATCAAGTGTCAGATGTATTTTTCCGCCGTGCTGCACAAGTTCAATCATTGTCCCGCGTGAATCGGATTTTCGCATGGAGTGCCGAATTATCTGCGCCCAGAATTGCGCGAAATCCGGCCAGGTCAACCACTCCGCCGCCCAACGGCTCTTTGCATCCGATGTAAACGCAACTGAAAGTCCCAAGCCGTACCGCCACCACGCAAGCAACGGTTCGCCGGTTTCAGTTGCGAGAATAAACTGACTTGTCGGCTTAGGTCGTGTCACCACAAAACCGAGCAACGGCGGTGACGTGTCCAAATAAATGCCGGAAAGTACATCAGTTGGCGTTACAGTAATCGGAACAAACGGTAATTCGTGAATTGCCGATTTGCTTGCGGTCATTGTTTCTTTTGCAAAAACCTGCGGTACAGACTGCGGATCGTTACATACGTAATGTCTTCCTTGCCCGATGTCGGCAATGGTTTTCAAAAGGTCGTTATCAGCGTCAACGACACCAACCGTTGAAACCGTGATTTGTGCGCCGGCCATTTGACGTGTAATTCCTTCAAAATCACCCGGTTCGCTGTGTCCGTCTGTTAAAAGTATGACGTGTTTAAGTTTTGCCGAAACACGATTCAACTGCTGGTATGCCTCCACCATTGGCGGATACATTGCCGTGCCGCCCGCCGACTCAATTGTGCTAATCGTGGAATTTATCATTGCCGGAGACGAGACGTTTTGAATCGGCACAATTGGATAAACTTCGTGGTCGAAAGCGATAACGGAGACGAAATCCCGTGGTGAAAGCAGTTCAACAGCCGCCTTGGCCGCATCTTTTGCGAGTTCGATTTT
>JBOFQC010000499.1:0-2541 GCA_051660725.1 Thermoguttaceae bacterium | reverse complement strand
GTGTTCCGGGTATGATCTGGCGGCTTCGGGATTATACCGGGCTGCTTTATGGTAATGGCACCATTGATGAGACCGGTACTCTTGTTGGTTTGCAGGACGAATTCAAAACCTCTTACAATTACGACGGTTTTATGGTACTTCAAATGGCGTGTCCAACGACGCCGGACCAGAAAAACGATATATGGCCGCCTCGGCCTGATTTTGACAATCCGAAACTTATTCCCGACAAAAAAGATGAACAACAGCAATAATTCACACATGCCGTTTCTGTTCCGTGACACGGACGGCAATAAAATTCTACTTTTCACACAAAAAGAGCCGACGAGTACTGTTTGGAAAATCTTTTATGAGCTCCCGGACGGAACGGTAAAACGGCTTGATACTGGTTTTGACGAAGGCGTGATTGAATGTTCTCCAACCGCTTGGTGTGACGAAACTGGTTTTCATATTTCGTTCGTGGCTGGCGATGTAACACGTGAGTCGTACAGACTTTATAGGATGGACGGTGCAACGCTTGACACCCTTTCGATGCCGGTTGCAATGCGGATTGCACGTACCGGTTTCGTGCATAAGGACAGGCTTGTTGCCGGTGAGATTCAGGACGTGGTTCACGTACATGACACCAGCGGTGATTATAACATCGAGATTCCCGGCGCGTTTTTATACCGGGTTTCTTACCAAAGTGACGCCCCTGATAAACTGCTAATTTCCGGCAGTTGGATCGGCGAATCAAGCGATGTGTTTTGTCTCGAATACGATTTGCGAACAGACGAGCAGCGGTTTTTGGAATGTGACGGCCTGCCCGCTTACAAATGTTGTATTCTGGGTGACGAAATTCTATACGCTGAAAAATCCGGTAATGATTTTGAAAGCCGCAGTATCAGACGTGCAAATCATACACATGGCATTACCTGTAAAATCGCTTCTAAAAACAGTGACAGTGTTTCTGATTCCGGGCTCCGGACTTCCAAGCGGTGCGGTTGTCGGCTTTCCAAACGTGAAAAGCTACTCCACACCGGCGAAGTGAGCCGACCGTCTTGCCTTGCGTGCGTTGAAAAGCATCTCGGTGCGGCGTATGTCATATTAACCGAAATTCATGCAGGATATATGTTTAGGCTTAGATTCATTGGGCATTTACACGAAGCCGAGGACGAGTCGCAAGAGTTTCCGAGCCTGAACCAAGCGATTCGTGATGCCCGAAAAAATTACCAACAAAACGGTGTCACGCCTGATTGGGATTTTTTAGCAGCGGAGGTGTCAAATGCTAGTTGAAAATGTACTTGTCCGAAACATTACTGACAACTTTGTGCAGGTTTCATGGACCAGCGACTCGCCGGAAACAAAATCGTGGCTGTTTTTAAACGGGCTGTTTTTACTTGGGCCGCTGTTTTGCGAAACAACGCAGCGAAGCATCAAAGTTAAGGTGCCGACGACGACGACTTTTTGGGTTGAAGTTCACGATTTTAACGACGACACCGTCCCGGCCCCGATTACCATCCCGGCCCGGACCAAGCCGCAAATCTCGTGGAACAGCGTTGAAAATGCCGTATTTTACCGGGTTTATCACAAATATCTCTCAGGCGATGCCACTGAAACACTTTTACGCGAATACCCGCCGCTGGGCGAGCGGATCACGATAAACTGCCCAATTAAGCTCGACGCTAACTGGCATCAATTCCGGGTCGTCGCGGTTGACGAATACGGTAACGAGTCGCAAAGTGACACGGTATCACACTTTGCAGCGGACTTTCCTGTTCCGCCGAATTGTGTGATTAGCCGTGACACCCAAACCAACCTTTTAACCTTCAAAATCTAGGAGAAAACATGATTCCAACCCCAGATATGGTAGGACTTTATTACGCTTCACGCGACCTTACGGCACCGGAGGCGACGCCGCCCGACCGCTTTGCCGGTTCGGATTCCAGCTTGCTTGTTATTAACGTGCCGGGTTTGACGCAGCCAGACAACTTTTGGAACGGTGCCACCGGTTTCTTTTCTGGTGGAAGCACAACCGCTTCACTTCGTGGCGTGACGTTTCACGTTAGAAAATGGGAGTTGGCAACGAAAAAACTGACGCTCGCTTCAGCATTGCCGATTGCCCCGGCAGGTGGTGACATATTCAAGCTGTTCAAGGGGGGAAAATATGCGTCCAATCAGGAAATACTTTCCATGAAAATCTCCGGCAAGCAACCTGAAGTCGAGCCGATTACTTGCGTGAACACAACTGGTGTCACCGTAAAAAAGGCGTCAGGATTACTTGGGGAAGGGACGTTGCAAATCTATTATAACGCCACCACAAAAGCCATTTCTATCCGCATGGGAACCAGCGGAAGTTACGGCCCGGAAGTGATTCTCACCGGTAACACCACAAATCTACCACTATATACTGCGGATTTATCCGGCTATGTTCTCGTTGACATAACTTATGCAAGTCTGCGTACATCATCGACTTACACCGAATCGCTTACGCTTTCATACCCGAAAGGCAACTTCGTGCCAAATGCCGAAGGCTATGAAACAAACGACGGGGTTGGCAGGACA
>JBOFQC010000498.1:0-5130 GCA_051660725.1 Thermoguttaceae bacterium | reverse complement strand
ATAAGAGTAAATTACCGAAGAAAAAACGACCAAAGCGGCCAATACAGTTCTTTTCATTATTTTGCTTCTCCTTATATATTACTATTGAACCAAGCAAGTACGGTACACTATTGTATTCACGTACAGTCACTCGACAATGCCAGAATCGGTATTATAAGGCAATTTTACGGCAAATACAAGTATTGGGAAATCTTATTAATATCAATTAATTTCGGCACGCAAACTTTTACCGGCAGAGTGTACGTCTCCGAAAAGACTGCTCACGCCGATTTTATCGAAAATTCCGAATCGCTCTTGCATTTTTACTTTGCATTATGTAAAATCAAGCAACTTTTGATAAAATAGACCTATCAAAGGAATAATTTTATGCTGTATTATTTTTCAGATCAGAATTGATTAGTTGAACAAAACTTAACCTTTCATTTTTGAATTTAACTTAACCATTCATTTTTACGAAGGAGTAAACAGTGTCTGAACCTAACGAAACCCCGACCCCAGAACAGAATCCACAAGAAGGTCAGCCGCAACGTGCGGTAATCCAGATTGATGACTCGAAAGTCATGGCGACCTACGCTAACTTCTGCCGAGTAACTGGAACTCCTGAAGAGTTGATTATTGATTTTGGACTTAATCCGCAACCGATTGGTATTCCGAGCACGCCGATTCCGGTCACGCAGCGGATCATCACCAACTTTTACACTGCCAAGCGTATGCTTCACGCTCTGCAAATGACAGTTCAACGCCATGAAGCGACCTTTGGAGTTCTTGAAATAGACGTCCAAAAACGCGTTAAAACGCACTAATTTTTTTGCGTAAATTCGTTTGTTGTGAATAATGAACAGGTAGGCAAAATATATTTAACAATGAAGAACTCTGTTTTATTTTTGTTAGCCTCTAAGTCGTTGACAATAATACTGTTCGCCTGTTCATTATTTCACTTATCTTCTGAGTTTCTTTTTTGTTCGGAACGTTTTGAATTTGAAAAAATCGAAATGGGTGTTCCGGTACGGGTCGTTCTTTATACCGACTCGAAAGAATTTGCCGAAAAATGTGCAAATATTGCTTTTGAACAGTTCGAAAAGCTCAATGAAATCATGAGCGATTACGACAAAGAAAGCGAAATCGTTCAGCTCGCAATCAAAAACGACGCGAAATTTAACAGCCAAGCGGGTAAGGAACCGACTTGCTCACCAGACGAAGACGGTTGGGTCGAAATAAGTGAAGATTTAGCACTTGTATTAAGCTCGGCTCGGCATTTTTCGGAAATCTCTGATGGGGCATTTGAAGTCAGCATTTCGCCGTTGGTACAAATTTGGCGACGTGCAAAAAGGCAGCATAAATTACCAACCGACGAAGAAATTGCCGCCGCAAAAAGCGTTGTGGGCCTGGAAAATTGGGAACTTGACGTGCCCGGCAAAAAAATTCTTCTGAAAAAGAAAGGAATCCGATTCGATCTGGGAGCCATTGCGAAGGGTTACGCAATTGATAAAGCTTTCGAGGCCGTTCAAAAAGAGGGCGTAAATGTGCTTTTAATCGACGCAGGCGGTGACATAAGGGTTGGCGACGCGCCCCCGGAAAGTTCGCCAAAAGGTTGGAAAATCGGTGTCGTCACCTTAAAAGACCGCTCTGAACCGCTCGAAACCCTTTATCTTTCGAATACGGCAATTGCTACCTCGGGCGATACCTTTCAGTATTGGGAGCTTGACGGCAAAAGGTATTCCCACATTATCGATCCGCGGACGGGAAGACCTGTCGAGAATCGGTCCATTTCTACAGTGATCGCAAATACCGCAACCGAGGCCGACGCTCTTGCTTCTGTGCTGAATATTTTTCCTCCCGACAAAGGAGTCGAATTAACCAACTGTCTGCCAGAAATTTCCAGCTTTGTCGTAATTCGAGAAGACAAAGAATCTTATGACAATTTAAGATTTTTCCGTTCAAAAAAATGGAAAATTTCGTCGGCCCTACAAAAATAATGATATTAGGGTAAAATATAATGTACTTTTAAGCCAACATTTTTGTTGGTCCGTATTGAGCTGCCTCTGTATTGATTTGCCTGTATATTGATCCAACATGTTGTATTTGTTGGCAAATACCTTTTCACCTTTTCTTTTGAAACACTTTTCATTTTACAATTATGACTTCCAGAAAATATATTTTCAATTGGGACATTATTGGCGACATCGACGAAGGGCGTCCAAATCTTGGTAACACGGTTAGAGTTGAACTTTACCGTCTTATGCAGTACACGTTTCGGGATATAATGGAGCAAAAACTCGGCACAGAAAAAGCTGACGAAATTTTCCTCGAAGCTGGAAAGCTCGCAGGAACCGCTTTTTTTGACAGATTTTTAGTGCCGCATAAAGATTTGCCGCTAAATAGTTTTTTTGCTGAACTGCAACGAATTCTCAAAGAAATTGGTGTCGGTATTTTAAGAATCGAAGAAGCGAGTCCAGAAGATGGCAAATTCGTTCTCACGGTTTCTGAAGACTTGGATTGCTCAGGTTTGCCGGACCTCGGAATAGAAGTGTGTACCTACGACGAAGGTTTCATTTCTGGTATTTTCGAGAAATACACTGGTTTGCAGTTCAACGTAAAAGAGGTTGACTGTTGGTGTACGGGTGACAGAACCTGCCGATTTTCAATTGATAAGGCCACACCGTAACTGGTTAGGCTTTATATTTTATGACCGTTCATGTTTTTGGTGTTTTCCGGCCCAACGGGTCATGACTCTAAAAACAATTTTCATGAACGGTTACTATTTTTTGTTGTAATGAATACGCCTTGAGTTGTTGCCGACATTGTTGCATTGACGGATAAACATACCGGCATGAGATAAAACATGACCGACGAATTTGTGAGCTTGATCCAGAAATTACTTAAGGACAGGACGGTACCGGACCTGCCGGACACACTTGCGCAAAACGAAACAATTGCGGAGTTATACAACGATCTGGTACACATCAGAAAAGTTTTAATTGAGTTTTCAAGAGGTGATTTTTCGAGTAAAGTCACTGCACGTGGCGTCATTCCAAGTTCGCTGAAATCATTGCAGGCAAATCTTCGACACATGGCTTGGCAGGTACAGCAGGTGGCGTCAGGGGATTTTTCGCAGCGGGTCGATTTCATGGGTGATTTTTCGACCGCTTTTAACGGAATGGTTCTTCAACTCGAAGAAACCACCAACGAACTGGCGTTTCACGCGACGCATGACAATTTAACCGGTCTTTCCAACCGATACTTGTTTGAAGACCGGATAGTCATGCACATGGCGCAGTGTAAACGTAATCAGGATTCATTTATCCTTGTGCTCTTGGATTTAGACGGTTTCAAGCCGATCAACGACACTTACGGGCACGCAATCGGCGATTTATTTCTTATAGAATTCGGTAAAAAGATACGTTCTTGTTTGCGTGATACCGACACCGTTGCCAGATTAGGCGGCGACGAATTCAGTTTCATATACGAATGTCACAGAGGCCAGGAACGCTTGGCTGCAACAACCGTAATGAAAAGGCTTTATAATATTTTCGATACGCAACCAGTCGACCTCGGTAAAGGTGTCATGCACACAATTAAAAGCAGTGCTGGTCTCTGTTTTTATCCGAATGACGCAATTGACATGAAAAAGCTTTACATTTACGCAGACGAAGCGTTGTATGAGTCTAAAAGACAAGGAAAAAATCGTTACACCATTTGGAACGAGATAACAAAAGACGACGAAACCGAGATGTAATTCAGGGGGTGGGATTTTTAACACCGATTTGGTGTATAATACGCTTTGGTTGTCATGTAATATACTGTTTAACGGCAAAAATTATTATGAAAATAACAAAATCTGCAATTGTAAATTTATTATTCGTTTTATTGTTGACGTTTACGCCTTTTGCGGTTTCGGCGCAGCAGTCAGAGCCCAAACCATACGGCGGAACAGAAGCGGATGCCCAGATTCCAGAAGACGGAAAGCTACGCATAATATGTTTCGGAGCACATCCCGACGATGCGGAAATACGAGCCGGCGGTTCTGCCGCGTTGTGGAGCAAGCAAGGACATCACGTTGCTTTGGTTTCGACCACGAACGGTGACATTGGGCATTGGCAAATGTCCGGCGGCGCTCTAGCGAAGCGACGTTTTGAGGAGGTGCAAAAAGCGTCGAAAATTTTAGGTTCCACTTCGAAAGTATGGGACATACACGACGGGGAACTGGAACCGAATCTTGAGAATCGCCGTAATTTCACACGCGAAATCAGACGTTGGAACGCTGACATTGTGATTGCACACAGACCGAACGATTATCATCCAGATCACCGTTACACCGGCGTATTAATGCAGGATTCGGCTTACATGGTTGGCGTCCCTTTTTTGTGCCCGGATGTGCCGCCGCTCAAGAAAACACCGGTTTTTCTTTATTCTTTCGATTCTTTCCAAAAACCAAATCCGTTTACAATTGACATCGCGGTTGCAATTGACGACGTGATTGAGCAAAAAATCGACGCCCTAATGGAAATCGAATCCCAATTTATCGAAGGGGGTGCTACTGGATTCCGTGATCCGAGGTCAGGAAGCGACGATCCGAAAGTGCGTGACGAGATACGTAACGAAATGCGTGAACATTTTAAACGCCGTGCCGCTTTTGTCGCTGATAAATCTCGCGAAAAACTTATCGAACTATATGGCGAAGAAAAAGGGAAACAGGTAAAATATGCCGAGGCGTTTGAAATCTGCGAATACGGAAGAAGACCGAGCATTGAAGAGATTCGCCAACTTTTCCAGATTAGTGAGTAACACATACGCAGCCAAATGTAAATTTGACAATTGAAAAAGTTTTATGAGCACAAGCGAAGAAGTCGTTTCAAAACTGCAAAAAGCGAAAGAGCGTATTCTGCAACAACTTTCGCAAGTTATTGTTGGGCAAACCGACGTTGTCGAAGAATTGCTGATTTCCATTTTCAGCCGCAGTCACTGCTTGCTGGAAGGGGTGCCGGGATTGGCCAAAACCTTAATGGTAAGTACGCTGGCCAGAGTACTTGATTTGCGGTTCAGCCGAATCCAGTTCACGCCGGACCTTATGCCTGCGGACATCACGGGAATTGACATTATTGAGGAAGATAGGACAAGCGGTGCCAGAAA
>JBOFQC010000497.1:0-1735 GCA_051660725.1 Thermoguttaceae bacterium | reverse complement strand
AAAGCGAGTTGACGTGGTGTCACGGTAACCCGAGGTCGAAAATAGACCTCGGGGTGACAATTTTGGGGGTTAAAATGTTCCATTTTGTCCGTTTTCAAAGTATTTTCGGACGTGATTTCTCGCCAATATGCCTTGGTGCTCTAAAAGCAGGATTAATAGAGGTGCCCTTGAATCGTACAAAGATTTTTTTGAGGCGCAGCCCGGCTTCAAATGGGCGCACGATCCGGCGGAATTTTCGTACAGTTCGCTCGTCCGCATCATGCTGAATCTGAACACATCGGCACCGGAAAAAATGCTCGAAACGCTATATTTTGCGGAGTTTTTTGCCGACAAGGATTTTTTCGACAACCTGCTTCACATTGCCGACCGCAACGGAATCAGTGTCCCACACAATATGACACCGCCTGACCTTGCGATTCTGCTCTGCCTTGAATGTAGGCATGAAATCGAACATTACCATGCTGTGATTCACAAACGAGGTACGCCGAACCGGCCCAAACGGTTCGAGTCGTACTTTGTGAAGGACGTAATACTTCCAATGCGAACGAATCTTGAAGGTGTCCTTGAGGCGATGCAGGCCGACCTTGACGAATGGGCGGAAGATAATAAACGTGGTATCGGGATGCGTGTTTTCGTGATTGACGAGGGTGATGCTGTCTGGTTTATGATTCGGCATGGGCAGCCAATGAAGCGGCAAAACACGGTGGAAGAAGACGGCTCGGACGGCATGGCGTTTTTTCGTCCCGAAAAGTACGATGCGATGATTTACTATCCAGCGACGGGTGAACTTGCCAGTGGTGTCAAGACTAAAAAAGAGCGTCTTGCTTATGCGCAGGCGATTGGACACCACTTCTTTCACAACGCAACGTATTTCAACGTCGCGAGTTGTGGCAAGTATACGCTTCAGCCGTTGATTGACGATGGGGCGGATGCCCTTGCGTGCGGCTTTGACGACTCCGGTGTCGTGGAAGCCAAACTTATCGAGTTGCATATTGCCCGAAACCACAAAGAGATTCGGATGGAAATTTTACGTGGAGACGATATTTTTGCCGCGCTGGAATTATTGAACCGGAGTCTGGTGACCGACATACCCATTACGCTTGAAAAAGCAAAATTCAAGCTGAAGCTCAATGATGGGCGTGTTTTACCGGTGATCGTTAAAGTACCAAACGTAGGAAATTTTGATCATACAGGCGATCATCCAATCATTCATAAATGGCTTGAAAGCAAGGGTTTTGTGACGAGAGAATACCAAACATCAACAGAGAAGGAGGTGAACTATGCCGAGCAAATTTAATGAATTCTGGCGGACTATTGAAGGGTATCAGCACCATGCGGCCCTGCCGGTTAAATGGCGGCGGGTTCTCGGCACAGAATACGAATCTTTACGTCAGATGTTTGTACCAATGAAAGAATATGGCGCGTCGTACCCCAGCCCTTACGGACCAAATGCGCCGGAGTGGGAGATAGTAGAGTTGCCAAACGGCTCGTTTGCTGCAGTTAATGAAATAGATGATGATCCGATATACTTGGACCAGTCAGAGGCTTATCTTCAAAAATTGCATGTCAGGAAATTTTGCAAAGTATTGGCCGATATTTTGGATGTGGTGCCGACAAGCGAAATTGATCCAGATGAATCTGTGATTCATTTGGGTAATATCCGTCTCGCCAAAAACGAATATCCGGTATTACTCGTGCTTGTTCCGGGGCAACGATATTTTTACAACGAAGTGTC
>JBOFQC010000496.1:0-10570 GCA_051660725.1 Thermoguttaceae bacterium | reverse complement strand
GTATCGCTTGTATTTTTTTCTATTACTTTATAAAACACAATGAAAAAGCTAATTTGTATTTTGTTTTTGTCTTTCATCACTACTCCGATTTTTGCAGGGGAAGATATTGTAATCGCCGATTTTGAAGGCGGTTCGTACGGTAATGGCTGGACAGTCGAAGGAAAAGCGTTTGGCCAAGCTCCCGCTGAAGGAACTCTTTCCGGTCAAATGAATGTGAGTGGTTACGAAGGAAAAGCTCTCGTGAACTCATTTTTTGAAGGTGACGGAACTACTGGAAAATTGATTTCGCCCCCTTTCAAACTGGAAAGAAAAAATGTTGCGTTTCTAATCGGAGGCGGCGGCGTTGACGGTTTGGCAATGAACCTTGTCGTCGATGGAAACGTTGTCCGTACAGCAAAAGGACCGAATATTAATCCCGGAGGAAGCGAAGCCCTTGAATGGGAATCCTGGGAGGTTTCCGACCTGCTCGGTAAAGAAGCTCATATAGAAATAATTGACAACGCAACCGGCCCGTGGGGACACATAAACGTTGACCAGATAACACTTTCCGACGTAAAAAAATCGTTGGTTGAAAAAGAACGCACAATTTTAGTTGATAAAGAATTTGTGTTATTCCCAATCAAAAAAGGTGCCCCGAAACGCTGGTTCCGAGTCGAAGTTGAAGGAAAATGGCTCCAGGAATTTTTCGCTGAACTTGCGTCCGGCGACGAGAAACCGGACTTTTACGCGAACCTTTCCGTTGACGAGTGGAAAGGCAAAAATGTAAAATTCATCATTGAAAAAGTTTCCGAAAACTTTGACGGACTTGACGGTATCACGTTGAGTGACAAGCCGAAAGGCCAAGTTGATAACGGCAAAGAAGAAATCATTTATTCCGAGTCTTTACGTCCGCAATTCCATTTTACGCCGAGAACCGGTTGGACAAACGACCCGAACGGTTTGGTTTATTACAACGGTTTGTGGCACCTCTTTTACCAACACAATCCGTGGGGGACCGACTGGGGTAACATGACTTGGGGACACGCCACGAGCCCCGACCTCATGCACTGGACGGAAAAGCCGGATGCCATTCACATTGACGAACTCGGCACCATTTTTTCCGGTAGCGGTGTGGTCGATTGGAACAATACGTCCGGTTTGCAAAAAGGTGACACAAAGCCGATTCTTCTGTTTTACACGCAGGAAGGGCCGTGTGCCCGGTTTGGAAATCCGACTTCACAAGGACTTGCGTATTCGACTGATGGCGGCAAGACTTTCACGAAATACGGCAAGAATCCGATAATTCCGCACATTGTCGGCGGCAACCGTGACCCGAAAGTAATTTGGCACGAACCGACACAAAAGTGGATTCTCGCTCTTTACATGGACGGGGAAGATTACGCACTTTTCGGCTCTTCCGACGCTATTAACTGGGACAAGCTTTGTGATATCAAGAACCTCGGTTGCAGCGAGTGCCCTGATTTTTTCCCACTTCCGGTAGACGGTGACAAAAACAACGTGAAATGGGTATTCTGGGGTGGAAACGGAAAATACCTGATCGGTTCTTTTGACGGTGTCACTTTCACGAAAGAGACCGAACCGCTCACAAATAAATACGGCGGAAACGATTACGCGGCAATGACTTTCAGTGACGCCCCGGACGGACGCCGTATTCAACTTTCCTGGATGCAAGGTGGAAATTACCCGGGCATGCCATTCAACCAGCAGTTTACAGTGCCGCGTGAACTTACGCTCCGTACAACACCGGACGGTGTCAGACTGTTCATGGAACCGGTGAAAGAGGTTAAAACGCTTAGAAGCCAAAAATCATTCGCGGTTAAAAACAGTGTAGTTAAACCCGGTAAAAGCGTGCTTGTGCCGTTTGTTTCGAAAAGTTACGGTGTCAAGCGATTCGGCCCGAGCACAATGAAAACCCAGATAATCAATTCACCGCTTGCTGATACCGAACTTACCATTGACGTAAGCAAGGCAGAAAAAGTGACGCTGTCAATTGGCGAACAAAAAGTTGTGTATGACAGAACGAAAGACACGATTTCTCTGGATGACGTCACGGCACCACTTAAAATAGCAGACGGGAAACTAAAGCTCCGCATTCTTTATGACCGGACTTCAATTGAAATTTTTGCTCAAAACGGCGAAGTTCAGATTGCAAAGTGTTTCGTGCCGAAAAAAGATGGTTCCACAAAAGAGTTAGATGAATTTTATAAAGGAATCACTGTTTCAGTGGAAGGGGGCAACGCTACAATTCTCGACGCTAAAACGTGGAGTATGAAGTCTACTTGGCAATAAACTTGTGTTCTGGTAAACATTTTTCGTACTGACGCCCGAAGTTGAAAGCATGACCCCTTACTTTTGGAGTTGTGCCAAAAATTCCGGGTGATCCGTAATCACAACACATACTGTTTTTTCGATGAAAACCAATTCGTTAGTAATCCGTAGCGCAATCATCGCGGCACTTGGCGGCCTGCTTTTTGGCTTTGACACCGCTGTAATTTCTGGAACAACCGAATCACTCAGGCAGGTTTTTCAACTTTCTGACTGGACGCTCGGTTTTGCAGTTTCAATTGCGCTTATTGGCACAATTCTCGGTGCTGCAACGGTTCAGATTCCGGCAAACATAATTGGTAGAAAATACACGCTCGTGATAATGGCGGTGTTGTATTTCGTTTCCGCAATTGGAAGCGCGTTTCCGTGGGATTTGACGTCATTTCTATTTTTCCGTTTTATTGGTGGAATCGCTGTTGGCGGTTCCTCTGTGGTATCACCACTTTACACAGCGGAAATTTCGCCGGCCAAATCGCGTGGCGTTCTCGTTGCAATTACGCAGTTTAATATTGTGTTTGGTATTCTCGCCGCGTTTTTCTCGAATTACATTATTGCCGCATCTGTTAGTAATTCCGACGCCTGGCGTGTCATGTTCGGTGTCGAAGCGGTGCCTGCTGCCGTGTTCTTTTTTCTGCTGTTCATTACACCAGAAAGTCCCAGGTGGTTGTTGACAAAGGGAAGAGAAAAAGACGCCAAATCGATTTTGCTGAGATTGGGGTACGATGAAAACAACGTAGAAGATGAGGTAAAAACCATACAAAATGCAATTCAGGAAGAAAACGCGTCGGGTCACGAAGTTTTCTTTTCAAAAAGGTTACGGTTCCCGATATTCCTTGCAATATGTATTGCTGCTTTCAACCAGCTTTCGGGAATCAACGCGATTCTGTACTACGCTCCGTCTGTGTTTACAATGGCGGGGGCGAGTAAGACGATGTCAATGTTTTTTCCTGTTATTATTGGATTTACGAATCTTATCTTTACAATTGCGGCAATGTTCGTAATTGACAGCTTTGGTCGTAAAAAATTAATGCTTGCCGGTTCAATTGGGTATATATTAAGTCTTGGCACCGTTGCACTTGCTTTTTTTGTTTACAGTAACGAATTTAACTTGTCAATAAAAAACATTGCGAGAACAGAAGCTGCCGCTGGCGTTGAAGAAGCAACAAAAGAATTGAATGCTGCTCCCGAGAACGAGATAACATTCTATCAGGAACAACTTGACGTTGCCAAGCAGAAACAGGAAAAGGCGGAAAAAGAAGCGCAAGAAGCGGCTGCAAAATTGAGCAAAGCCAAACCGGAATCTTCTGATGAGATAAAATCAGGAGCGGTGACCGAAGCGGCTGTACCTCTTACCGGTGTATTCGTGGTACTTGGTGGTCTCATGTTATTTATTGCTTCGCACGCATTTGGTCAAGGTGCATGTATTTGGGTTTTCATTGGAGAGATATTTCCGAATAGAGTTCGAGCGCAAGGGCAGGCGCTCGGTTCGTTCACGCATTGGATACTTTGTGCGGTTATTTCGTTATTATTTCCACCAATGGTTGCAGCTTTTGGACCGGGCCAAATTTTCCTTTTCTTCTGTGGCATGATGGCTTTACAACTTATCTGGGTAATCACTGTAATGCCGGAAACCAAACAGGTTCCGCTCGAAGAGATGCAGAAAAAACTCGGTATTTAGAGAGCCGTAAAATAGCTAAAAAGAATTTCTCTTGTACGATCAAAGGCGGAAAACATTATTTGCCCGTTTTCCGCTACATAATTATTCTGCGTACAACCAAATGTGGAGTCAATTTAGTTTTTCAGAATTTTCGACATGCAAGTTGGCTCATGTAGCTTCAGCTTTGCTAACGCATGTCCCGCCTTGTTCTGCTTGCAGCTTATCGGCTTCGCGTTGACAGTTTCGCATAAATTCTGCTACCGCAATACCACGAGAACGAATTGCTCCTTTAAGTGCTTCACGTAATTCGTCTTCAGTTTCGCAACTGACATTTACCATACCGTATTTTATCGCGAAGCGACCAGAAGATCGCCTAAATTCATACTCAAGCACACATAATTCTTTATGCTGGTTTCCAATTTTACATATGACAAAAATACCATAATAGTGAACAACAAGTACTGTTTTGCCTCGTAGTGTATCATATGGAGCTCGTAGTGTATCACATGGAGCAAGTGTATTTCTCCAAGCCATTGCTACCGCATCCATAGGACTAGGCTTATATTCTTTTTTTATTTCTTCAACCTGATCTTGAGCTGTGTCAAAATTGGGATTTTGTGGATTACGAGTATTTTTTCCTGCTCTCACACGTAAATTCAGGCGAGGATACTCAGATTTCAAATATTCTTCCAACTCTTTACGGAACTCGTTAAGGGTTTCTTCTACGGCATCTTGAAATGTCAAGCCGCGAACACCGATTGTCATTCCTTCTTTAATTGCATCCGCAAATAACATGGAAGTTGCCATTATTATTCCTCCTCATATATATTAGTTTTTTCCCTAATTGTTAGTACGATGGGGCTGTGCTCCCCTTTTTTTAGTTCATAAGGGAGTCCAAGTATATCTGACTCAAACTCATACCGACCCGTGGTCAACCATTTTTGGTCTAGCAAAATTTGATCGAACATTGGGGCAAAACATTTTAATCCCCGGTGGTTGGTATATTTCAGCGTGCCAGTGTAATATAAATGCTGCCAAAACGGATTGTAAAAACCACCATGTTGATAAACATACTCCACACTTCGTGAACTTCCCAACGCCGCTAAAGGCTTGGAATATGGTTCAACATTAAAATCACCCAAACAGATTTGAAAATCAGTCGAACTATCCATAATCTCACTTGCAAGAACAGTCGCAGCAGATGATTTTATCTCCTCGTTATCGGTTTCGATATAGCTAGACCAGTGAACGACATAAAAATCAATATTCGTTTTGGCAAAAACAGACTGCGCAGTCACTTTCTGACCAACTCGATAACCACCAGTGTACCCAGGAATAGAGTTAAAAACAGCAGGTTGTACATCGAACTGGAAACTTTCTGGATTGTAGAATAAACCATTATTGAAATGCAAACGTCCCGGTTCGTAATGCAAGTCATACCAAACACGATTTTTACCTTCAATTTCTGTGCGAATCGCTGGCATGTCTTTATACTCGCCCAAAAAAACAACATCGCAGTTTGCGCATAAATCAACCATTGCCTGAACGAGTTCATTGCTTGGCTCTTTCGGCTTAGCGGAAGCGCACGGCGGATGTAGCCCGACATTCCACCATGCTATACTCAACTGTTTATGACTCGCGAAACTCATAAAAACGAATTGTTTTAGTTTACAACTATCACTCTCTTATCCCAAGCTGTTCACTTGGGCGTAAATCTGTTCCTCGGTAAAACCTTCGAGGTCGGCACTTTTACTTGGGCAAACGGCAACGCAAGTGCCGCAACCCATGCACAGGCCGGGATTTACACGTGATGAGTGTCGTACCACATTACCGTTGCGGTCTTTGATCTCCACCCGCTCAATCGCCTGATACGGACATGCACGGCCACATGCAAAACATGCCACACAGCGACTCTCGTCGATTTTTGCAATCTCCGGTTCTCGCGTCAAAACCGGCTGACTGAGCATAATCATCACTTTGGCTGCGGCAGCTGATGCCTGAGCAACTGACTCCGGTATGTCTTTCGGAGCTTGGGCGGCACCACATATAAAGATACCTGCCGAGTTCGTCTCAACAGGCCGAAGTTTCGGATGCGATTCCGTCAAAAATCCGTATTCGTCATAACCGATACTCAATTTCTGAGCAAGTGATTCCACGTTCGGGCTTGAACACATTGCCGATGCAAGCACAACCATATCAGCCTTAACTGTTACCGGCTGACCAGCAAGGGTGTCAACACCACGTACAATAAGTTTTCCGTCTTCTTCGGTGATTTTTGACACCCTGCCACGATGATAAATGGCACCATCCTGCTCAATCGCACGCCTGACAAATTCGTCGTATTTTTTGCCGCCACTACGGATGTCCATGTAAAACACATGTGCTTCCCCGTCATGCACTTTATGTTTGTACAACATTGTGTGCTTCGCGGTATACATACAGCAAATTTTCGAACAGTACGTGATACCCTTGGCATTGTCACGGCTACCAACGCATTTTATAAACACAACTGTTTCCGGGATTTTTCCGTCTGACGGTCTGCGTGGTTCACCGCCGGTTGGACCACTGGCAGAGATAAGCCGTTCAAATTGCAAGGCATCAATCACGTCTTTGTATTTGCCGTAACCGTATTCTCCGTAACCGCTTATATCCTGATTCTCTTGCTCCTGACCGATTTTGTAAAGCTGAAAACCAGTTGACACCACAATTGCGCCGACTTCTTCCGTAATCACTTCGTCAACGTCGTCGTATTTAATGGCACCGGCGGCACATTTTTTCTCGCAGATACCGCATTTCCCGGTTTTCAGTTTCGTGCAGTGTTCGGCGTCAATCACAGGTCGGGCCGGTACCGCCTGAGGAAACGGCACGTAAATTGCGGTGCGGTTGCCGAGATTGTAATCGAACGAATTGGGAATCTTCTTTTGCGGACAGAAGTTCCAGCAGTTACCGCAGCCGGTACATTTGGTAATGTCAACGTAACGGGCTTTTTTACGAATCTTCACTTTGAAATTACCGACGTAACCTTCAACCGATTCGACTTCGGAGTACGTGTACAGTTTGATTTTCGGGTGTTGACCGACTTCGACCATACGTGGTGTCAAAATACATTGCGAACAGTCAAGCGTTGGGAAAGTTTCTGAAAGTCCCGCCATTTTTCCACCTACGGAAGGTTCCTTTTCGACAACGACAACTTCGTGACCAGCGGCGGCAATGTCGAGAGCGGCCTGTATGCCGGCAACACCTGCCCCGATCACCAGAGCACGACGAGTTACAGGCACTTCAATCGGCAAAAGTTCGCGGTTGTGTTTCACTTTTTCAACAGCCATACGAACGAGTTCAATTGCTTTCGCAGTCGCTTCTTCTTTATTCGAATGAACCCAGGAGCAGTGTTCACGGATATTGGCCATTTCGACCAAGTACGGGTTGACACCGGCATTTTCCACGGCTTTCCTGAAAGTTTTCAGGTGCATGTGCGGCGAACAAGACGCAACCACAACGGCAGTAAGACCAAGCTCCTTGATTTTCTGGAGGATTAACTGCTGGCCTGGCTCGCTACACATGTATTTGTACGAGAGAGAACAGTAAACGCCGGGAAGTTTTTCGATTTCCGCAGCGACTTTTTCGCAGTCTACATTGCGCGCGATGTTTTCGCCGCACCAACAAGTAAATACGCCTAGTTTCATGGTTGTTTCGGGTTCTTGAGTATAGTAAAATAAAATATTATTGCGAACATTTGTGAACCGCAATCCAGCAATTAGCGTTGACAAGCCGAATATTAAGTTTCTAAAGTCTGCTGTTTGGAATATCCGGCACCTTCCTTCAACAATTGGTTCACGTAATATTACAATGTGTGTAATTTCTGACGAATCAAAATTTACTTCTGTTCTTTCAACGTATTTCTTTCCCAGAACACGCCGTTTGAGTAGCCTTGGATCGACTTATCTTTTTCGGCAAGTGCAAGGCGTTTCTCTGTTATTAAACAATATTCCTCGTTAATTTCAACCCCGAAAAATCGGCGACCAAGCTTACGGGATACAACCGCAGTCGTGCCGCTTCCCAAAAACGGGTCGAATATTGTACCACCTTCTTCCGTACTGGCTAAAATTATCTTCGCAACCAATTTTTCCGGCTTCTGCGTCGGATGGTCTGTGTTTTCGGGCATCGACCAAAACGGCACGGATATGTCCGTCCACAAGTTTGACGGATGCGTGAGTCTGAAATTGCCCGACTCGGTTTGCGACCAATCTTTGGCTTTGCCGTGACTGTCCCTGTACGGAGCGATTACCTTACGACGTAATTTTACACGATCCACATGGAAATTGAAATCGTCTGAAACAGTTGCGAACCAAATGTCCTCAGAATTATTTTTCCAGTTCCGTTTCGCACCGCGTCCCTTTTCCCGCTCCCAAGTGATCCGGTTTTGAATAATAAATTCGGAATCCTCCAACACCGTTTGTATCGCCGAACTGCTTCGCCAATCGCCGCAAACGTAAATCGAACCGGTCGGTTTAAGTAATCTGCGCATCTCCGGCAACCACAAACGGAGCCAATTTACGTACTCCGCTCCGCTCATTTCCTTGAATTGAAGCGATGCAAAATTTTTCGAAAGGTTATAAGGCGGGTCAGCGAAAACCAAATCGCAACAAGCGTCCGGAAGCAAAGGAAGCAGTTCAAATACGTTGCCGCAAATTGTCTTGTCGTATAAATCTGAAATATTCAGCGGCAAACCATTTCCGAGCAACGATTCGAGATTAACTACCTGTTTCCGAAAGTGCTCGACTTCGTGCGGCAGCAGAAAAACCGTTCTGTTCCGAGCCGCCCGACTCTTTTGAAATTCGGATGTATCAGGGGAATATTCGTTCATTTCGCTATAAAACACGTCAGTACTATTACGCCAACAATACTAAATTTGTGAAGTTGAAAACGCTGATCTTGGATCAGCGGCTAAACACAATCGACAAATATAAATTTGGCTGTGTATTACTCTATAAATTATTTATTGCTTCAAAAAAGCATGTTTTGTTCTAATGTCATTTTTCTTTTGGTAAATTTCCCTTCTTGATGTAATCTTTCATCGCACACAGTACAATAATCTGGACTTATTTCAAATCCAATAAATTGACGATTTAAATTTTTTGCTGCAATTGCCGTAGTACCGCTTCCCATGAATGGGTCCAGCACAATTTGATTTTTTCTTGTTGTTAATTTTATTAAAAACTCAATTAAATTAATTGGCTTTTGTGCTTCATGATACCTTGTTTCACCTTTTTTGAATCCAAATTCTAATAAATTTGTTGGACATAAACCATTATGCAAACAGTTTTCAACATTCATCGCTCCAACTTCATATTGAAGGATATTGTCTGCAATGGTACTACCGATTTTATATGGAGCAACAAACCATGCAATCGGTTCCCAAATAGGTGCCAGATTGCCAAGCCGCCAACCTTTCCAGTTTTCCGCTTCCTCATTAAGCCCACGCCTTTCAAAAACGATACTAACTCTTTGCGCACGATGATGCGCATTCTCTTTTTTCCATGCTAACGTATCCTTCAAAAGAAAACCAACTTCCTCGAAAGCGTTAATAACACGGTGAAGTGTTCTTCTTGCACCAAAGACAAATAGTGAAGCCCCTGTTTTCATTTTTGGAAAAATAAGTTTTGCCCAAGTTCGACACCAATCTTCATACTCATTTCCAATATTTCGGTCTGCTTGCGACCAGCCATTTATTGGCTTGCCTCTCCGTTTAAAAGCTGTTTTACCCTCTTGCGCAGGTGATTTACCAAGCAATGCAGAGTTTGTGTTATTATGTAACACATCCCAATCATCAAGATTAATCCCGTAAGGGATATCAGATAAAAATAAATCTATTGAACCATCATCCAATTTACATAGATGTTCCAAACAGTCGCCGCAAGTTATTTTGTTAAGGTAATTTTTGTTCATTCTACAGTTCCTCGCCTATAGCTTTTTGTATTTGCATAATCTTTGATTCAATTTTTTCCGCTTGAAGCAACAACCTAATGGCTTCTTCCTTAGAAAGTGAGTTGTACTGGTTTATTTTTCCCTCCCAGTACTCAATGCCCTCTCTTCCTAACATCTGAGTTGTTTTCTTATCAATAGATTTGACCTCAGTGAGAACGTCAGTTGTCTTGTCGCATATTTCCAATACACATGTGTCAATAGTATTCCAATAATTCCTTGCTGAATTAGAATTACTTAATGAGTTATTCAATGAACGTCCGACTTTCCACAACGATTCATAATCAGTGTTTTCGCATTTACATTGCATCAAAAAATATAGATGAGCGTATGATAATAACGTGACATTCTTTTCGATGGATTGTTCATATATGGCACTGTTTCTTGATGGAAAATGATTTTGTGGTGCAACCAAAACGGCATAATCATTCTCTCGTCGCCATGAATTAAGAGATTCAACTTTAAAATCTTTCTGATTTTTTGCAGTCCGACTTAGACGAAAAGTTTTTGCATCGCCAACAATTTTGTATTTAGATGATTCAGCAAAAACGTCAGCAGAGTTTCCTCGCGTACGAATCACTTGTGCTTTGAATCCAAGTATCGACA
>JBOFQC010000495.1:0-2576 GCA_051660725.1 Thermoguttaceae bacterium | reverse complement strand
TGAAACTGCAGTTTGAAAGGAATAAAGCAGAGCCAACATCTGCGCAAACGCTGCCGCCCATTCCACTTGCAGAAAGACTGAATCTGCAATTGTCAACTGTGCCAGTACTTGTGTAAACATATAAATCACCGCCATTTTCGCTGGCAGAGTTTGAATAAAATTCGCAGTTCTCAAACAAAAAGTAACTTCTGTCAAACGACAAAGCCCCGCCGCATCGCATTCGGCAATTACTCCATGAGCAGTTGCGAAACTCCGCTTTGTATTGTTCCGACACGTTTATACATGATATCGAGCCGCCGCGCCAATCATCAATGTCAGTTGTTGTTAGCGTTCCTTCAAATCCCCCGTTGGAAAATTGAATACCAATTGCACGGATTCCTCTGTTCGTACATGTAAAATGCCGGTTGTTAACAATTCCGGCAGGAACTCGGCGAAGCGTGATCCCCGGCGTGCCGTCTGCGTTCAAAAGATTAGTGGCGTCAATTGTTACATACTTGTCGGTGATAGCAATTTGAGACCCGAGCGTAATGGTTCCATTTTTTAATGTTGATAAGAAATAAATCGTCTGGCCTGAAATTGCATCTAAGCAACATTGACGTAAACTGCCGGTTCCAGTATCGTTTAAGTTGGTAACAATCAAATCATTCTCGCTGTACACCCATAACGACTGAAAGCCTCCAGAAGTGGTGTAAGTCGCGATTCTGAAGTAATATGCTTGTGTGTCAGACAACCCGGTGATGGTTTTTGTTTTGACACCAGGTTGAACCGGCGGCTCAATCATTGTCCAGTTGTCGTTATCAGTGGAAATCTGTATGTATGTCCCGAGTGACGACGACGATAAATCCCAGGTTAATACCGCATTGTTATTATTACGTGAGACGGAAAGAGAAAATGGAACAGCAATGTTGGTGCCAGTTGTCGTTGCCGAAACCGTATTGCTCCAAGATGATTCGGATGCGCCAGCCACGGCTTTTACACGAAAATACGTAATCTTGGTGCTAGGCAAATTATTTATTGTCGAAGAAAGTCCCGTGTTATTGTATACAGTATACCAGTAGACATTGTTTTGTGACGCCTGCACAATATAGTTTGCTGCACCTGACGAACTACCCCACGACAAAGATGCAGAAGTAGCCGTTACTGTATTGAGTGTTAGTGTAGGAGCTTGTAATTCCATTGGTACTATTCCTTTGCAAAAGATTTCGGCGGGTTCATTGATAAGCGTGTAAGATAATCTCTTGAAAACTCGATTCAAGCGATTTTTGAACCACTAAAGAAAAAAATACCGTAAAACGGTATTTTCATACGCGTCGCGGAAAGTGACGCCTCCCGTTGGTCGGCTCCTTTTTCCGAGGTTTTGTTGGTTAGGAAAGGTAACCTTCCTTTTTTCCCTACATTAGAAAGTTAACTTTATTGCCGTTAAACAGTATATAAGATAAATGAACTGAAATACAAAAAAGAGCCGGGGACGAAGTGGTACTCCACAGTCGTCCCCGGATGAGATTTCAATTGAGTTTACAGCAGATACTATGACAACCGGGTTTTGTAATCGCTGTAATCAAACTTGCGGACAACACGAACATTCCCCGTCGGGGTGTCACTGTCACATGAGACAATTGCCGGAAGTTGTAAGCCGTTGAACGCTGTATTTTTGCACATTGTATACTGCGCCATGTCACCGAAAGCAACTCGTTGACCAACACGAAGCGGTTTTCGGAAAAGGTATTCGCCAATGATGTCACCGGACAAACATGTTTTACTTCCGACGATGTATTTGTAACGCCCTTCTTCAAGCGGCCCGTCAACGGAAGCCTCGACAACTTTTCTGGCTCCGAGAATGTCAGGAACGTAAGGCATTTCAAGTACGTCCGGCATGTGTGCGGATGCGGAAGTGTCTACGATTACAACGTCAATACTGTTCGGGTTTTCGATCACATCCAAAACGGTAGCGACTAAAAACGCGGTGTTAAGCACATGCGCTTCGCCCGGTTCAAGGTAAACGTCAAGGCCGGTTTTTCCACGAAAATGCGTAATTATATTACACAGATAATCGACATCATAACCTTGTCGCGTTATGTGGTGTCCGCCGCCGAAATTTATCCACTTCAGACGCTTGAAAAAACGTCCGAAACGTTCCACGACGAGTTCCAATGTCCGTTCGAGCACATCGGAACCTTGCTGACACATTGTGTGGAAGTGGAAGCCGTCGATTCCTTTAAGATCGCTTAATTCGAGTTCGTCCGCTCTGATACCGAACCGCGAACGGTTGTTGCACGGATTGTACATTTCGTTCTGAACTTCGGAGTATTCAGGATTTATTCGGAGTCCACATTGAATTTTCCGTTCGTACTTCTGAATTTTCGGACGGAAAGTCTTCCATTGGTTGATCGAGTTGAAAACCAAGTGGTCAACAAGTGGAAGAAGCGATTTCATTTCTTCCCGCGAGTAGGCAGGAGAATACATGTGAATTTCTTTCCCAAACTCTTCTTTTCCAAGCATGGCTTCATGCACGCTACTGCAAGTAACGCCGGAAAGATAGGGTACCATGTCGCTAAAGACGCCCCAAGTGGAAAACG
>JBOFQC010000494.1:0-2851 GCA_051660725.1 Thermoguttaceae bacterium | reverse complement strand
ATTTCGCTTCCGAACCGCTGCCGGAAAGAATAGCAATCACTTCGACGTTTTGCGTTTCAAGGTGCTCATAGCCGACAAATTCCGAGCCGTGATGCTCTTTTTTCACACCTTCAAGCGGATCATGTTTGAAAAGCAGGTTCTTTTCCGTGCCTCCGGAAATTTCGCCGTGATGCTCCATTTCTTTTTTGAATCCGTCCCAGTCGAAAGTAAAGTTGTGTTCGGCAGCCAATGTTTCGAAAAGTTCCGGCGGAAAACCGTAAGTTTGGTACATCTCAAAAGCATCTGAACCGTTTACGCAGCCGATTTTGTCCTTTTTCATCGTTTTGAAGACCCGTTCGATTTTATCCAAACCAGAATCAATTGTGCCAATGAAATTTTCTTCTTCGGAACAGATAACTTTTGCGACGCGGCTCGTGGTTTCCAAAAGCTCAGGATAAACCGGTCCCATAAGCTCGGCAACTTTTTCCACCAACGTATTCAGGAACGGTTTTTTGCATCCCATCTGCTGTCCGTCAAGTACGGCACGTCGTAACAGGCGCCGAATCACGTATTTTTCTTCTTTATTACCGGGGTAAACATTTTCGTGAACCGCAAACGTACAGGCTCGGATGTGGTCGGCAATTCGGCGCAGACGTCGTCCGTTTTCACTTGCCGGGTCGTATTTCACTTTGCACGCTTCAGCTGCGGCTTCAACCAGAGGACGAAGTATGTCAATGTGATAATTCGTGTCAACGCCCTGTAAAACGGCAGCGCACCGTTCGAGTCCCATACCGGTATCAATATTCTTGCTCGGAAGCGGCTGCAGATTGTTCGGCGGGTCGCCAACCCGGTTGAATTGCGTAAACACAAGGTTCCAGATTTCAACGGTTCCGTGCGGCGTGTCGTGGTAAATCTCGCTGCAAGGCCCACAAACTCCGTCTGGACCAAGTGAAGGAGCGCTAGCAGGCCAGAAATTTTCGTCTTCTTCAAGATATTGCAGTCGTTTAGCTGGAAGTTTGATCTCTTCGAGCCAGATTTTGGCCGCTTCGTGGTCGTCTTTGTAAACCGTAGCAGACAATTTGGCCGGATCAATGCCGAGCCACTTCTTATCGGTAAGAAACTCCCACGCCCAGTGAATCGCTTCCCGCTTGAAATAATCGCCGAAGCTGAAATTTCCGAGCATCTCGAAAAAAGTGTGGTGGTAAGCTGTTCGACCAACATTATCAATGTCACCGGTTCGCAAACACTTTTGGCAAGTCGTCGCCCTTGTGAATTCTAGCTTGCAACGTCCGAGAAAGTGGTCCTTGAATTGGTTCATCCCTGCGGGCGTGAACAACACCGACGGGTCCCATTTTGGCACAAGCACATCGCTTGGTTTGCGAACGCAGCCTTTTGTCTCGAAAAAAGAGAGGTATTTTTCACGTAATTCGTTGGTTTTCATTTTTATTAGTAGACGTTAGATTGTAGACATTAGACAGCAGACGTTAGACGGCAGACATCAGAAATCTGAAGTCTTATGTCTGATGTCTAACGTCTCTGAATATTATTTTTCCGCAAGGACGCAGGTAAATTCCAACCGTTGTATCGGTTTTCCTTCATACAAAACTTTTCCATTCATGAAATATGCGGCACCCATTTTTTGCGTGAACTCGACCTCCATTATAATAGAATCTCCCGGTTTTAACATTTGCCGGAATCGCACTTCACCCATTTTGGCAACGACGGGAACTCTTTTCGTCAGACTTTCGTTAATACCTTGTCCTGGCGTTTGCTCGGCAAACATTTTCGAAAGGAGAATCGCGCCCGTTTGCATCACGGCTTCGCAGACGATAACTCCAGGCACTATTGGAAAATCAGGGTAATGGCCCGAAAAGAAAAAATCGTTGTCAGTGAATGTTTTTTTCGTTTTGATCCTGTTCGGTTCGTACTCCAACACTTCGTCAACGAACAGGAATGGTTCACGGTGCGGTATTGCTGCGTAAATTTCGGCTTTTTTATCCATACTTATTTCCATGCGATTGGAAAATGGGGTTCCTTTTATTATTCAGATGTTTGATTAGAATAATCGATGAGTTATTGGTTATTCGTAATACTTTAATATATACTGTTCAACGGCAAAAAAGTTATATTTCTAATGTCGGGAAAAAAGGAAGGTTGCCTTTCCTACCAACAAAACCTCGGTAAACAAAGCCGACCAACGTGAGGCGGAACACTTCACGCGAAGCGCACCGCCATGCCGTGCTACAGTATTGAATTACGTGATTACGTGATAAGCAGACAAATAAATATATCCAAAATAATTTTTTTTCCAACCGGAGAGAAACGTGCCAGGTAAAAAAACGTCTAAAATTACTTCAGCTAGTACTTCAGCGGAGTCCAACGCTTCAGCAAACACAGGCAATCCGAGTACTGCAACGCCAGTACTGAAAAAGGTAAACGGCGCAGATGTCGTTATCCAATCTTTGGTAAACGCCGGTGTTTCTGTAGTTTTTGCGTATCCTGGCGGTTTCAGCATGCCGCTACACCAGGCACTTACCCGGTTTCGTGACAAAATTCGAGGCATTTTGCCGCGACACGAACAAGGGGGCGGGTTTGCCGCTCAAGGTTACGCTCGCGCTACCGGAAAACTCGGTGTCTGCATGGCTACCAGTGGTCCCGGTGCTACGAATCTGGTGACTTCAATTGCGGACGCCAAAATGGACAGCGTGCCGTTGTTAATCATCACTGGACAAGTAACCGTTCCCTCTATTGGTAGCGATGCGTTTCAGGAAACACCAATGGTTGAGGTATGTAAAAGTATCACGAAACACCACTACCTCGTTACCGATCCAAATGACATTGCCCGAGTGATGCGCGAAGCGATTTACGTTGC
>JBOFQC010000493.1:0-2302 GCA_051660725.1 Thermoguttaceae bacterium | reverse complement strand
GTTACTTCGGCTTCTTCAGCGAGCGGAACGATAATACGAATCTGTTTGTCGCCTAATTTTGTGATTGAAATTTCACGTACACCGCCCGGATTGATGCGCATCGAAAGAGCTTTGGTAAGCGCTTCCATATCAACGGCTTCTTTCCCTTTTGGAATATCAACTTGCGGCTTTTCAGCTTTACCGGCCTCGGAATCTCCGCTCGGAATTGCCGACGGGTCTTCTTTCTTCGGCGCAACATCATAAACGAGGATAACACCACCACGCAGGTCGATGCCCAACGTCATACTGTGCCAACCTAGAATAGTTGACGCAACGGCACCAAAAAAGCAGAAAAACAGTACGAAAAGTCGTACTTTGTGATCCGGCATGCGCCATAATGCCGAAAGAGCACTTGCGAGAAAACCGGAACCTATAACAACGAGGAAAAGCACAAACAACGTAAAGTAGCCGCTTTTCCACCAATCAACTTGCGGAGCGGCTCCTTGTTCAAGTTCTCCTTCTTCCTGTTCCTGCTTTTGCTGCTCGGATTCCAATGCGCCGGGGGCATCTGTTCCGTCTCCCGGTAACTGCGGCAATCCGTTTATGTCTATGACGTCAGTAATTACCTCTGGTAATTTCGCTTCTCCCTCATTGATTATTGGAAGATCGGCCTCAGTCGTTACACCGACCGGAGCGTCCACGTCTACTGTAATGGATTCGTTAACCGCTTCCGGTGCTTCCGGTGTTTTTTCTGCTGTTTCACTGGTTGCCGGAGTTACAGTAGTTGCCGGAACCAAATCCGTTGCTGGAATAACGTCTGTCCCCACTTGCACGTCAACGGCAGGTGTTTCTGCTGTTTGCACTGTGTCAGCGGTTTCTGGTTCGACTGTATTTTCAGCGGCTGGAGCTTCTTGCGCCGGCGGTTCCGCTGCTTCTCCCTCAACGGCTGGATCGGCAGCCGGGGTATCAACCGGTTTATCTGCGGTGGCCGATTCGGCAGCTACGCTGTTGGAATTATCTGCTTCTGGTGTATCTTGTGCTGGCAAAGTTCCGGCGCAAAACAATACACAGAGGATTAACAATATTGAAAGAGTTCTCAAGTAATTCATCTTCCCTGTATAATCTTATTGTGGGGTTGAGGGGAAATATGGGTAACAAAGTACATCTTTAAGCCGAAGTCGGTACTACAACACTGCCAAATTTAAATTTGTCAATTGTGTTTAGCCACTGATTATACATCAGCGTTTCCAACTTCACTCTGCTGCACTTTGCCTGTTAGGCTTTGTTATCATTGCTTTCTTGAACAATTGCGGCAACTGCGCTAAGCAGAAATTTTACTCGTGTGTTGTCGTCAACTTTCAAGACGACCTCTTTTTTTTCGAGGTCTACCGAATAAATGGTTCCGACAATGCCGCCGACGGTGTAAACTTTGTCATTTTTTTTCAAAGCTTTGTACATTTTTTGGCGACGATCTTCATCCCGCTGCTGCGGACGAATGAGAAAGAACCAGAAAATAAGCAAGACCGGTCCCATCCAGAGAAACATGGTCCAAAGACCGGAATCCCCGTCTGCTGCGAAAATTGTGGACGAAAAAATCGTTGAATAAGCGAATAGTGCTGATAACATCGGCAACATTTCAAAGTGGACTATTGACGCGACTATAAGTTCAGGATACACAAAGTATCGTATCATAAACTTTTTTCCGCAATTTTACAAGCCCACCCTTTTCGGTGCGATGTTCGGGAAGCTAAAATAATCTCAAAGAGAATTGCCGCCTTTAGTGTACTACACACGATAAAACTTACGTAATATTAATGTATTACTAATGCAATGCTAATGTAATACTGGTGTAATACAAGCTGTTTATTCACATATAGGCTAAACATTTGTGCGTCCCCCTATCTTTCCTGCGTTTTTGTGGGAAAATGCCTCGTCTTTTATTTTTACACAGCACACTATAATATACTGAACGTAGTCGATTAGCTGAAGTTTGAGAACTTCGTTAATTCTTGCATTTCCTAATCAGGAAAGCTTGGAAAGACAGCTGTTTACGATCACGTAAGGTATATCCTTTCCCATCTCCACTCTCTCTCACGTTAAATGCAATCACTCAATAATCTGCGTAACATCGGTATTTCAGCACACATTGACTCGGGCAAAACGACGCTCAGCGAAAGAATTCTTTTTTATGCGGGTCGTCTGTACAAACTTGGCGAAGTGCATGACGGCAGCGCAACAATGGACCACATGGACCTCGAACAGGAACGCGGAATCACGATTACCAGTGCCGCGACAAATGTCCAGTGGAAAGACACCGTTATAA
>JBOFQC010000492.1:0-14207 GCA_051660725.1 Thermoguttaceae bacterium | reverse complement strand
TAGCAACCAGATAAAAAAAGAATAGAGCAAACAGCAAAGCACCTAAGAAGGCTATAGCTGACAATGCACCAACGGCTATTCTTGTTGTTGAAATTTGAGTTTTCATGAGGCTGTAGCATAAAAGTTGTGAAATGGCCTTGACTGAATTTCAAAATTTTGGCAGATTATTGCATTGGCCTACACTTTCAAGGGGGTTTCCGCCATGCCCACGCCCGGTGATTATCTGCCCGATTCCTCGGAAGGAATCGATGACGTCGACGATCTACCCAATCCCATCGTCAAAATCGTCAAAAAACGAGTCGTTGATGAGTATTTGTGCGAAATCAAAAAATATTTTCCAAGGTCGGCTGCCGTTTGCGTGAACGATGAAACCGCAAAAACCGTGCGTTCCGCTGCGCTTTATTTCTCGCCTGCCATTGTGTATAATATGTTGCGTCCAGAAAAAACTGTAACCTTTTTTCAAAAGCAAATTTTCAAATGCACAAACCATGCGAGTATTTTTTAATTTCATTTTGCAGTGTCTCGTTCCACTTTTGATAGTGATCTGCATTATCTGCGGAGTTAATGTTTGGCAATATATTTTTCGTGATAAAATCCCAGAGAACATCGCGCAGGGTAATTTGCCGGAAGTCAAGAAACTGATTGCGGAAAAAAAACCGACACCGCAAATGTGCGTATACTACGTCCACAAAGCCGGTCAGTTTGGAAAAAAGGAGATAATACGCTATTTCGTCGAAGAACTGGAGACACCGATAACACCAGAGGATACACTGTTCGTCCTCTACTATAATGATGAAAAAGATTCACCGGAAATTTTTCAGTACCTTTTTGAGCATTTTGAAAAGACGCAGAATATCGATGCAAACTATTGCCGAAATGACGCATCGAAAATATCCCTCTTGAATCACGCGATCTTTGGTAATCATCGAAGCATCATCGAATATCTGCTACAAAAAGGGGCGGACATCAATCTAGTTGATGTGGCGGGGAACTCCCCGTTATTTCAGGCGGCAATTTGCGACAATCTCGAAATGATAAAATTCCTTCGAGAAAAAGGGGCGAAGTTTGATGTTTCAAGCACAAATGCAAACGGTGATACATTTTTGCATGTTATCGTGCAAAATTTTGGCAGCATACCAATTTTCGATTACTTTCTCGAAGAAGGAGCAGATGTCGATGCTAAAAATAATGATGGTGCCAGACCGATACATCTAGTCAATAGCCGTGAAATATGCAGTTTGCTAATCGAAAAAGGGGTCGATCTCGAAACGCCGGGAACCATCAAAGGAACAATACAAGACCCACTCACGCCACTTGAAGCCGCCGTTTTTCGTTGCAATGCCCATGTTGCTTCTCTACTCATGGATGCCGGTGCTGCGTATGATGTTCACAAAAATTATCGGACTGTTACAGGTGGTATGTCACTTCTCGGATTTTTTGCACGAGAAGGAAATATCGAGCAGTGCAAAAAAATGATTGAAGAAGGAGCCGATGTAAATCAAAAAATGAGTTCAGGTAAAACGCCGCTGCATCTTGCATCTGAAACTTATAGCGAATCGAATAACTGCAAGTTGCTCATCGATAACGGTGCCGATGTCAATGCAATCGACGAAAATGGTGACACGCCGCTACATGGTGCAGCTAGAATGAAGTGGCGCTCTCCAGAACGGTACGACTTACTTGTCGCCGCCGGTGCCGACAAAAATATCAAGAACAACGACGGAAAAAGTCCAAGTGATTTAAAATATCATGGCTTTTTTTCATCGTTATCACCATTCGCACCAAAACGAGCACCCTGGGTTATTGCATCGCTCTGTTTGCTCATAATTTCTTTTGTATTGCTCCATTTCATGCGGGTTTTTCTTATGCAGTTTGCGCTGCTCGGCTCTTTCATCTGCTTTTGTGTGGCATTTCCGTTTTATAATATGAACTTATTTGTTTTCTCGATGTTCTGGATATGGGAATTGCATCGTTTTTCAAAAAAGAACGCCAAAATTCAGTTTGATAAAGAATGGAAGGTTTTTAACAGTGAGTATGAATCGGTCAAAGTCGATGCAAGTGAGTTTACTTGGCTCGATCTCGAATACTATGATAAAACGGAGGAGGAACTCGAATCTCTCGGCTTCACGAAAGAAAGAGACAGCGAATTTCTCACGCACACAAAGATTTTTAGTGAAGTGAGAAATTTCTATCGCATCATGGCAAACGAAGATTTCACCGTTTTCGCTTCCATCTCCAATGTCCGAGTTGTAAAGCTGAAAAATTGGATGGAAAGACAAATCAATGTAAAGCTCGTTGAATTTACGACCTGTTTTTCCGATAACACGTTTTTGATTACCTGCAACGGACTCGGAGTCAATCCGATAGGCAGTTTTGAGGGTGTCGAAGTCTGTAACATGCCGCAAAATACACCGCTTGAAGATTTGCTTGATGCACACGAAGAACGCTGTGATGAGATTTGCGAAACTAGGCACATTGGTTTAATTCGGCTGCCGACGGAAGAACTGCAACAGCAATACGCCCGGTTCCAGTTTGAGTTGCTGTGTCGAGATAAACAGAGAAAAGGTGGTTTTACCGTACAGGAATTGCAACAAATAATTCCGAATAAAACGAATAAAACTGACGATGAATTTGCCGATATTTATCGGAAAGAATACACACGCCTTGCCGCCAAAAAAGCGAAAGAAATGATATAAGGGTCTGCGAGTAAATAAGTTACTCAAAAGAACCGAGGATGAAGGCGGTACTCCGCCGCATTGACGGTTTGTACGCCTTTGCATCATAACATTGCCATTTCCCGAATGCCGTCGGCATTTGTTAGGCGAGCCGCCGGCGTAAGTCGGCGGTTGTTAGTCGGCGGTTGTGTTAGGCAACAATCGTCAAAAAAAACGCAACAATCCCTAACGGGACTGGGAGAAATAACAATGGAAAACACTCCGAAAGAGGAGGCGTGTATGACACGAAGAAAAATGATCCAAGTGTCGGCGGTGGGCGCATTGGTTGCCGTGTCGGGCTTGCATGTCGTCTATCAACGATCAAAGTCGAAACCGGCTTTGGCTTCGACCGAAATCACGATTGAAGGGCCTTTCAATGAGTACGGCTATTTCAGGCCGAAAGACTTGGGACGCGAGGATATTAACAAATTAGATTCGGATTTTGTTTTGGAACATGTCTACCTCAGTGCAGGTAAGTATTTTGATGAGGTAATTGTTTCCTTTACATTTGCAGGAACGAAAAATATAAACCGAAAAATGAATGTTTTGTTGACTGTTTTCGATGGGAAAAACAATGTGATTGGTGAAGCAAAAGATATTTTTAGTGATCCAAGAACAACTGAAACATCAGGGGTGATCAATGGTTTCTGTGTGTCCACCTCTGCCACCCTTGTGGCAAGACTGGAGATTGAGAAAAAAAGTTCGAGAATTGCGCAAGTCAACTCTATTTCGATCTCTGTAGTAGATTTGGTTTGATCTTTTTGCGAAGGTCTAACACTGAATTTTTGACACAAAATAAATCAACGTAAATGATTGGATGCACAATGATTAAACGTACATGTTTTCAATGTTTGATAAATGTAATAGTTTGTATTATTTTTGGAGGAGGTACGGCAATATCTTTTGCCGAACAATATGATGCTGCAAAACCACCAGTCAAGATTTCCGTTACAAAAAAACACACTGAAGAAAACATTTTTTCTCAAACACGATTTTGGGATTATGAAACTAGCTGAGAAATTTTTCAATGTGTGTACTACCAATATAAGGGATACATTGAGGACTTTACGGGCACGATTATCAGCCAAAGCCCTTCCTTTTTTCAAGGCAATTGCCACCATGTTCAGCAAACGGTACGGGGTTTGAGTATATGGCAAAACGAGAGTATAGCTTCAGTAATTTAATCAAGCAGGATCAATGACTAAGTATCTTTTTTTCTTCATTTGCATTGTTTTTTGTATCAATATGACTTTCGGAGACGAAGTTGTTGTAGAGAAAGTAGTCAAGGAAATCGAGAATTTTTCTTCGGTCAATGGACGTTCGCCAAGTGAAGAAGATGTCGAAAAAATACTCCTTCCTTATGGTGATGACGCATTTTCAGAACCTGAATTTTACAGGATTTATTCTGCATGGCAAAATGCAAGACAATCACCTATTTCAAAAAAGGCATTGATCGAGCTTTTTGAAAGTAAAGTTCAATCAATAAGATCAATTAAAATCAAGTATCAATATAGTACTGACTGGCTTGATAAAAAAAAATCATCATTCCGCGATAAGCAAAATGTAAGCTTTATTATGGATAATAATAGGCTTTATTCTGAAAAAACATATTTTTCTTCCGATTCTACTGCAAATAAGACTGGGCTTTCGCATGAAATACTTGCATACAACGGCAAAAATCTGTCGATAGCCCGTTTTTTTTTCGATAAAAAAAGAGCAACAGAAGGTGTGATTGAAAATCGAAATAATTTGGATGAATTATTTCCTTTTGAACACCCGTTGTATTATTCTTTTCTACTAAATCCGGACATTCAAAAACTTACAGGTAAAAAGCCTGTTTTTTTCTTACCAAGTCTTCTTCAGGATAAGACGAGACTCTCAATCATTGAAGAAAATACTGTTCTTGTGGATGGAATCGAATGTATTCAAATTTCAAACGGAAATTCTATCTATATTGACCCATCCAAAGATTTTTCGATTGTGAAAGTAGAACAATTTCAGACGGTTCGTGATTCAAACGGTGGAGAGGACAAGATAAAACCAACAAAAATTGTAACATTGACTAAACTCTCGGATTATGGTAATGGAATCTGGATTCCACAAAACATAAATATCATATACAGTTTTGGTGACGAATCGGACCGAACAGTAACCATGACTGTTATGAACGTCGAAGTCAATAAAAAAATCGATGAGAAGACTTTTACTGATATATTCCCAGATGATGCTGTTATTTCGGACTCCGTCCAAAATTTGGTATATATTTGGTCTGACCGTGCGTCTATCGGCGGTCTCCTCAAAGACACCGTCCAGTCAAAGGTGAGAAGGACTTGGCAATGGCTTAGCATGGGAGCGGGACTTGTTCTTATTATAGTTGCTCTGCTTATGAAATACCGCAATTATCGTAACAAAAATGGTACGCCAACATGAGACTATCATTATTGCTTACTCTTGTTGTTTTTGTAACACTTCCGGTAAATGCCTTTGAAAAAAGGAGTGTTGATTCTATTTCAAATTAAGGTATACTGTCAATCGTCATAAATTAAATGCGTTTGGTCATTACTTTTGCAAGTACGACGCAGCAGCGGTTGTTTCAAAAAACGAAGTAATTTTCTTTCGCAGTGTACACAAACAATTTTCCAACTAAAACACCATGAAAAACGAGCAGAAAAAAATTTCCAGACGTGCATTGTTCGGTGCTGCGTCAATTGGTTTGGCAACGATGGCGACCGCAAACCAAGTTTTTGCGGAAACACGACACCGTCTCACTGAAAAGCGAGGCCAAGAAAAGCAAGCCTCTGTAAAACAAGGCGACAATGCCGCTCTTGCTTTTTGTAACGCCGACTTCTATGACAGTGAAGGCAAATTCAATATAGAAAAAGGAAAAGACGCAATACTTAAACTTTGCCGTTATCATAATTATCCGATCTTTGACGGAATGCGCGAGAGTTTATGGGTTTCCGACTACGGCACCGGACAGTTTACTTCATTGGGACTTGCCTGTGTCACGTTTGTAAATCACATCGCAGGTGAATCCAGTTATATGCTTTCAGACCTGTTTTTGTTGCCGAACCAGATGCTTCCAGAACACTGGCACATCAAACCGGAAACAACACAGAACTGCGCGCAAAAAGACGAAGGCTGGCTCATCCGCTGGGGACGCAGTTATGTCATTGGAGAAGGCGATGCCAATCTTCCGACGGAAGTAGTCGTTCCAAAGTGTCACATGGATGGAAACGTCACTGTTAAACATTGCATCACAGCCGATCCCGGAATGTTCGTTCCATTATCGAAAGTAGGCACTCGTCATTGGCAGTTCGGTGGTAATGAGGGAGTAATCCTGTCAGAAGTTGCAAACGCTCATGACGGAGCGTCTGTTCGTCATTCAGATTCAAAGATAAATGATTTCTTCATCAAAGGATAAAAATCCGTATATCAAAGGGATTCGTGCCTGCACAGAGCAAGAGGCTTTAGGTGAGATTGCCCAGAACCATTCCGCCCACTTGAAAGATGAAAACACCGAAGCTAAAATGGACTCAAGTGAGTAAAACTTGGCAGGAAATTGAATCCGCAAAAAAGACAGCGAGCCGCCAACGTAAGTTGGCGGGTTTGTTGGACCCGAACGCCGTCGGCGTTCAATAATGGTAGCCCCGTGTGAGGCGTACTCGCCGAAACACGGGGGAACGTTTCCGAATGGTAGAACCGCGAACAATATCGTAACAAAAACCCCATCGGGGTTCAATATCGGTGACCATTATTCAACTCCGACGGCGTTCGGGAGACGGGATTTTTTCGTAATTGTCGCGTACATAAATTATTAAAACGCTCTAAGGCTTTCGCCAGAAAATAAAATACCCAAACACAAAAACATTTCGTGCGATTTTCGTGTCGATGTTCGGTTCGTGAATTTCGTGGTTAAAATAAGATTTTTCTCTCACAGAGGCGCAGAGGACACGGAGGATTTGTCCTCATTTCTCTGTGTTCTCCGTGCCCCTGTGCGAAAAAAATGAAACCGGAAAAAACATTGCACGGGAATGTTCACCACGGAATACACGAAACTTTGCACGAAATTTTCACAAAAAAACAGGTATCAAACTTTCTGGCGAAAGCCCAATATTGAGTCTATTGCTGATTATGGCATCATTTACGGTCGCAAGTGGGTGTAGTTCCTTCTCTTGGTATTCCAAGTTCAATTGGAAGGCGGAGGATTATTTCGACGATCCGAAGGTGATCGCTTTGTGTAAAGCGATTGAGGCAAAAGACATTCCTAAGATTGATAAACTGGTCGCCGAGGGTGCCGATGTGAACGCCAAAGGGCGAGGGAACATGACTCCCTTGCTCTGGGCGTTCCCTGAGAACAAGCCGGAGGTTTTCAAGCGAATTTTGGAACATGGAGGCGATCCGAACGTCGAAGTGACAAGCGACTTCAACACGAAGAATCAAGGGATTAGGTCAGGAGATTCAGTTTTATTTTTGGCGGCAACGACCTCTTTTCATAACTACTTCAAATATGTCATGGAACATGGAGGTAATCCTAATGCAATTCGTGGAAGCAAATACAAAGATTCTGTGCTTATTGCTGTCATTTCTGGCAATGCTCCGAACAAGACAGAATCAGTTCAATTACTAATTGATGCAGGTGCCGACCTTGATTATGTTGATCAGACAGACGGTACAGCGGTTTTGATGGCGGCTTCTTGGGGAGGGCAATTTGATATTGCATTGGATATTTTGAACGCTGGTGCTTCATATAATCTCTGTAAAGACAATGGGGGAACATTTTTGCATTTTATTCTTAAAAACAAAAAATTCATTAAACAACGTTATTCTGAAAAACAAAGTCAAGATTATGATGCAATAATAAAATTTTTAGAAAGCAGGGGAGCCGACCTAGAAGGAGCCGAAAAAGACAATGCAATATACTTGAGTGGAGGACGGCTGTCACCAAAGCGAATTAAAGAGTTAAAAAAGCGTTATGCCGACGAATTGGAAGCAAAAAAGAATGTGAAAGAGGAGAAATGAAGATGAACTCAATGCGTTTTATCCGGCGAGTCGCCGGCAGGATTTTTCGTTTTTTTATTCATATTTTCACGGCAAATAATGTCGCACGCCCTGCATGGCACTCTGATTCCCACTCAATAAGAATATTGGGGAAACACATGAGCGAACTTATCACACGGTGGCAAAACCCTAAGTTGACAACTTTCCATCAACACTTAAAAGAGGCGTTGGTAAATGGTACATTTCAAGGAAATTCTTCGCCCTTCGGTCAAATTGACGGAAGGTGGGATTTTCGCGGCTATGATTTCTATCAGCATCGTTTTATCGAACATAGTCATTTAGAGAATGTGGATTTGACGTTGACAAACTTCTCTCAGTGCAGGTTTGAAAATAGTAAATTCATCAATACCGTTTTCGGAGAATCTACTTTTTACAATTTCAGCGAGCATGGCTGTTTATTTGAAAACTGCAAGTTTATCAAGGCATCATTGCACTTTTGCATATTGGGATTTAACGGAAGTCAATACAACAACTGTGTTTACGAGAAATGCCAATTTAGGAGAACACATTATATTAGAGCGGAGTATACTCAGTGTCAATTCATCAATAACAATTTGCTGGGAACGGAATTCGGTTCATCATCATTCGAGGATTGTGTTTTCACCGGAAAAGTGAAAAACGTCTGGTTTCGAGGCGGTTATATCGTTCCAGAAGATGAAATAAAATTCGGTAAGCCCAAACCGAATCCCATGACGATTTCGTTTGAAGACGCGGAATTGCTCTGCCCCACTTTTAGCGTTGGATGTGACCTGTCGAAGGTAATTCTTCCGAAGAAAGGAGTGTATTATCGTTTTGATCGCTGGAAGGAGCGTCTTGACCATGTTGCTTCAATCGTATCAGAGTGGCCGGAATCCGAAGACCGCAAAAAAGTATTGCAGTGGGTTGACGCTTGTATGCCACATGCAGAAGATCAATCATGGATGATTTTGAACGAAGCTGACTATATCAAACGGATGGGCGAAGTAACAGCGAAAAAATACTTGGAGTTGCTCTCGGAGATTTGAAGTTTTTTGTAACACTTGGCGGTATACTCAACAACGTCTTTCGAGTTCAGTTTTTCGCCGCGTCGGAAACCGATGGGATTCGTTCCCGAAACACGAGGCGTTCCATGTTCCCGAAACCAGAGTCGTTCCATGTTCCCGAACGCCGTCGGCGTTCAATTATGGTAGAAACGAATTACCGCCAAACACACACAACTCCGTCGGAGTTGAATTATGGTTGTGAGGCGACGCTAATTGATCATAATTCAATGCCGACGGCATTGGTAGTAGTTTTTGTTGTAATATCTACCATAATTGAAACCCGACGGGTTTCAGGACTTTGAAAACGTGACTTTATTGGCGGTGTTGTGTATACGATTGCACACCACAACTGAACACGCCCAAAATAACGATAACGAGAAATCATGAAACAGCAAAAAACATCGATCCGTTTTTTTGGAGATACGGAAGTCAGGGCGGTCTGGAATGATGCCCAAAGTAAATGGTTTTTTAGCGTTTTGGATGTCATCGGTGCAATCCGAAACGAAGAAAATTACGAAAAATGCCGCAATTATTGGAAGTATCTCAAAGCCAAACTCAAAAAAGAAAACAGCCAGTTGGTTAGTCACACTACCCAGTTGACATTTACGGGACCAGATGGTAAAAAAAGATGATGTCCTTGTCAACGAGCATTGGAGTAGGAAACGTGGAAATTTTGAGAATTTTTTCGCCCCTTCTTGAAAAAGTGTAAGATCAAGTGTAAGATTTGTATTGTTTGAGTGGGTTTCTTTCGATATAATACATTGGACAGTCCAAATTATTCCCCTTACACTCATCGCATATTAACCAAAAGGCCTCCATGAACCGCCCAAAATTACCCCGTTCCCCTCTTGTGCTGGTCGCCGCCCAAGTGCGGTTTTCGCCGATTGAGGATGTTCAGAAGTACATAAAAACCATCCAAGATGACTTACGAACTGCCGGTTTTCCGTATTGTGAGCAGAGTACCGTTCCGCAAATCACGGTGATGGGAGGGCAAGGATTTCAAGTATCCCAAGCAGAACAGTGGCATTTTGCAGACAAGAAGAAGCAAAACAACATTGTTCTTTCCAAAAACGCCATTACTGTTCATTCCGTCAATTATGATACTTTTGATCAATTTCTTCTGCAAGTGTTAGAATCTGCGAAAAAAGTTTCGGTGATTCTCCAATTGCCTGAATTTGGCTTACTGGAACGGACAAGTTTACGTTATGTTAATTTGATGTATCCGCTAGATGGCGTTGCACCAGAAAAAATGATTCAATCCGAATATACGGGTGGTTTCATCGATGGGAACAATGAAGTTCAGTTACGCCAAGTGATTATGGAGCGGAAAACATCCGAGGGAATGGTACGCACAATTATTCTAAAACCAAATGATTTGAATAATGTTTTGGGCGAATTTCAAGCGATTCGGTTGAATCAACCGAAATTTACACAAGGCAAAGATTTTTTGATTTTGGATATTGACCACCAAAAACCGATGCAAGGCGAAGATTTTTCTATCGACCTTGTTCATTCCGTACTCAAATCGCTGCATGACGAAGTAGATGTGCTCTTTTTCGAGAAAATAACGACCAAAGAAGCACTTGCCATTTGGGGAAAGGAGAGTGAATAATGATCATGTTCATCGCAGATGTACAAGCAACATCTTATACGCAGGTTTCTCAAATGTATCCGTGTAGCCAAGAACAAATGCTTGCCGTTCCACCGGAAAATTATGAACCTGATTTAGTCAAGTTGGCATATTATTCACTTCGCGACAATATCATTCAACGTAAACCACCACGTCCTAAAAATTTTGAAACTTCACCCGACCTTTCACAAATACCGCTTACAGCGGCGGAAGCAAAGGATTCTCTTTCTTCAATCAGGGCTGCATTTGGTTTTACAACAAAGGATTTAGCGGAGGTTTTGCAAGTTGAAAGGCAAACGATTTACGCATGGATACGCGACGAAAATGATCCCAGTCCCGAAAATAGTCGTCGGGTATTATTAATAGAAACCTATGCGAGCAAATGGGATGCGCTTTCCATGTGGCCTGCCAAGTTGATGTTGCGTGTTCCAGTCGAAGGCACGTCACTGTTTGAGACTCTCTGCAAAAAGGAACTAGATGAATCGCAAATTCTTCGTATAATGGAAGAATCTGCAAAACAAGTCAGAGATCGTGAAACAGAAAGAAACAAGAAAGTACAGAAAAGTGCTGCCACATCTCATGCAAATACTCATTTTGTTTCGGAATATGATTTTCTCACTCTCAATGCTTATTTGCCGGAATAAAAGGAGTACATTGAATTCACTCGACATAGAAAAAATCAAAGCGAACAATTGGCTTCAGGGAAAACTTTTTCCGCTGGAGGCTGTTGTAAAAATAGCAGCAAAGCACTTTCCAGAAGTGTCGGTTCGAGATGCGCGTCTGATGGTTGTTTCGCAAAGCTGTGATATTCGACATTTTAATCCTAAAAAACCAGAGGAAGAACCTTTTGTCGAGGTTTTGCTCATCAGACCGATTTCAGAAGAATGCAAACTTTGCATATATGGCAGACGACAACGCTGTTACCACCTAAAAGTTATAACCGATTCACAACAACAAGTTTGGTACGAAGCACATATTGACGACAGATTTCGAATTGACAGGACATTTTGTGCCGATTTTGCTCCTTGTACAAATCTGACAATTCCACGCGAAGAAATCGTCTCTATTATTAAGTGGATTACCTATCGATACATCCGCACCGCCCTTCCTGATGCGTTCAATAAGCAAATTTATAGCAAGCAAGAAAAGTTGAAAAAGTTGATTTCAAGTACGGAATCTGCTTTTATCAGTGGAATTTTTCTTAACATTCAGAAGGATTCATCAGGGCAGTACGAGGTGAATATTCTCGGATCAATGGCGACAAATAATTTTGAAGACACGAAAAACATTCAACTTCAAAAATCCGATACAAATGGAAAACAGCGAGTTGTTGAAAAAACAAAACGTGCTTTTGCGGAGACGCTCATCCTAGAGTTTGAGGCTCTTTTACAAAGTTGTGGTATTGATGCTACAAGCCAGATAGAAAGTGAAAACAACATTTCGCTTGATAAAATAAAACAGTACCAGCGGTTTACAGATTACGATTACCTTTCTTATGACACAACTGAAACAGAATAGGAATTTTTTTAATCTTTCACTTCGTTACTTTGCTAACTAACTGATTCACGAAACTTGATAACAAACAATGAATAAACAAATTACGATTTTTTTGACTCTGCTTGGCATATTTTTGTTCGCATATTATTTGCCGATTACAAACGAGCAGGTGCAACTGGCGATTCTCGAAGCGTTCAAAATGCTTCAGTGGTACGCTCGTTTTCACACACTCGCCTGCGTGGTGCCAGCCATGTTTATCGCCGGTGCCATTGCGACTTTTCTCTCGAAAGAAGCCGTCCTCAAACACCTCGGTCCAAAAGCGAATAAAGTCGAAGCGTACAGCGTTGCGTCAGTTTCAGGAACGGTGCTTGCCGTCTGTTCTTGCAGCGTTTTGCCGATGTTTGCCGGAATTTACCGCGTCGGTGCAGGTCTCGGTCCGGCGGCGGCGTTTCTCGTCAGTGGTCCCGCAATTAACGTGATGGCAATCTTTTTGACAGCACGAGTTCTCGGCTTCCAGCTTGGTGTTACAAGAACTATCGTTGCGATTTTTATGAGCGTTTTGATTGGTGTCCTCATGGCTGTTATTTTCAGAAAATCGGAGGAGGAGCGGACAGCCATCACAATGCAGCTTCCCGACCCGCCCCCTTCCAAACGGAAACTTTGGCAGACCGCTCTTTTTATGGCGACAATGATTGCGTTTCTCGTTTTCAGCGACTGGGTAAATCCCGGCACGAAATTGATTACTATTGGTGATAATGCTGTTGCGCAATTTGCCGATGGTTCGGAAAAAAAGATTCCGTCTGGTGTCACTCTGAATGTCAGCGTTGTTCAGGAAACCAGTGGCGATATGACGGTGCAGGTGCAAAATTCAGTAGATGGATTTGCAGTTGATGAATTTCAAAAGGGGGACAAATTTACCGTGTTGCTTTCAAGTATCAGTTCCACCAGCGCGAATGTTCCTGAAAATTATCGCTGGGTGGCGGAAGTTCACAAATACCGCTGGTACCTCTGCGGTGTCATTTTTGCCGCACTTGTAATTATGACATTTTCGTGGGTAGACCGCGAGGAATTTTCCGAGTGGATGGCGAACACTTGGGATTTCACGAAGAAAATCGTGCCGCTTTTATTTGGCGGCGTTTTTGTAACAGGTTTTGTGGCAACGCTGATACCGGCAGAGCTGGTCGCCAAATGGGTCGGAGGAAACTCACTTTCGGCAAACGTCATTGCTTCGCTGCTCGGCAGTTTGTGGTATTTTGCGACACTAACTGAAATCCCGATTATTCAAGCACTGACAACACTTGGTATGGGCAAAGGACCGGCACTTGCGTTGCTTTTGGCAGGTCCGACGCTTTCACTGCCGAGTATTATTGTGATCGGACGTTATCTCGGTGTCAAAAAGACGGCGGTTTTCGTCGCTCTAGTGGTTGTTTTTAGCACATTTTTTGGTATGATATTCGGCATGTGCGTGTCATCGTCTACGTTGTGAGGGAATTTTGATGTATAAATACGAAATCATACTGTATTGGAGTGCGGATGATAATTCCTACATTGCTGAAGTACCGGAACTTCCTGGCTGCAGCGCAGATGGCGAAACACAAGAACAAGCTCTTGCTGCGGTCTCAATTGTCATACATGAGTGGATTGAAACAGCAAGAAAAATGGGGAGAACCATTCCGATTCCACGCGGCAGATTGCAGTTTGCTTAGGGGACAAAATTTGCGATGTGACATTTTGCTACCGTTCTAAGACTCCTTGTATGATTCAAGCAGTTACGGAGTCAGGAAGAATGGCAAAATGTAATAGTTTACGGTATCGGGCAAAAAAAATCTAACAATACAAATGAGCAATGAAAAAAATACAGATTCTCGGAACAGGCTGTGCTAAGTGTGAAAAGCTCTACAAAATGGCGGCAGAAGCCGTTCAGGAGCTTGGCATGAATGTCGAAATTACCAAAGTCACGGACATTGCGGAGATTACGTCACTCGGTGTTATGATGACACCGGCGATGCTTGTTGACGGCAAAGTGGTCGTGATGGGCCGTGTTCCTTCACTGGACGAAACGAAAAAAATGATTGAATAGAGCAATGAAACTTACCAACGCCGATGTTCTCCGAATTTGCCTCGTGTTTTTCGTTTGTGCAAGTATTACGGTACTTTCAGCACGGGAGATTATTCGTACATTAAATTCCGCTCATGACACCATGAGTCGTAACGAAAATCTTGGTGCTGACAGAATTATCGTTTACTCGACTCACGCCAAAGTGCGATGTCCTTCCTGTATCA
>JBOFQC010000491.1:0-12589 GCA_051660725.1 Thermoguttaceae bacterium | reverse complement strand
CACCACCACCTGTCATACCGCCGGGCATACCCATACCACCGCCGGGTGCAGCACCGCCGGGTGTACTACCACCCATCATACCGCCGCCAGTACCCATTCCACCACCGCCAGTACGACCACCACCTGCTTGGAGGCTTGCTCCAGGATTTCCGCCTGCTCCCGCGTTAGCAGCACCCATACCTCCGCCCATTCCGCCACCCATACCACCGCCGGGAGCGCCCATTCCACCAGCAGAACCTGCGGCACCAGCCATTTGCGAAAGACCGTATCCCCAGTTTGGAAGCACGTCAACCCAAATTTCTTCGCCGTTTTCGTCTTTTTCCGGCTCCAATTTGTTAGTTTCTTTATTCAGCTTCAACTTTTTATACTGCTGCTTGACAACATGCACATCGTCAAGCATCTCCGGTATGACTTTCTCGATGAACTGGTAATATTGTTCGCACATCGGGAAGGAAATTTCTTCTCCCGGTTTTAGGTTCCGTACAGTAGCGATAAATTTATCACCGAGCGCGCGTGGCCATTGGTTGCGGTCTTCCTGATCTCGTTGGAGCGTTCCCCAAGCCAAGAGCGTACTGTCACGCAAGGCGTCCGTCATGCTGTCAATTTTACTGATCAGCTCGTCGTTTGCCTGCTTTTGATCGGATGCGATACTTTTTACCTTTTTCATCCGCTCCTCAAGATTATCCTTGCGGGCCTTAAACTGTGCTTCAACACTTTTCATCGCAAGAAAAAAAGCGACGATAGCAAGTACAATTGCCAGCGGACAAAATACCCAGAAAATATTTTTTATGATATCTTCTTTGGTCATTTTAGATTTAGCTTTTGCCATATTGTCACCTTTTATATTTATTTGCTGATGTTTTTTATTCCTGTTAGTTAGCCCCGGAGCCCTGCTCCGGGGAATAGTGCAACGCCGAGCAGGGCTCGACGGCTAACATATTTATGCTTGAACGGCAGGTTGCTCGGCGGCTAACAATACAATTTTTTATTTTTTACTGTTTCTTAATTTGCAGCTGGTGCCGTTGCGGTGTCTGGTCCAGTAGCAGGAACAGCTGCTGTGTCTGGTGTGTTTGTTGGCACTGCACCCGGAACGACAGCCGCCCCATCTGGTGAAGTTGCCGCTGCGTCATCTGTAGTTGCAGGTGTTCCCACGGTTGAGGCTACCGGTGCTGTGCCTGGATCGGTTGCGTCAGGAATCGAAACGTTACCAACATTTGCAGCTGGCGAAGCTGCCGTTCCCGAACCGGACGTTCCAGTAGCTGCCGCTTTTTCTTTCGCGGCGGCTGCTTCCTCTTTCAAACGGTCTCGTTCACTCGGCGGGGTTTCATACCATAGGAACTGCACAATAAATTTGTAAACCAAAATGTCAATCTTCTGGTCATCTGACATTTGGTTGGCCATTTGATTTAACCCAAGACCGCCACTGCCACCAGGGCCGCCTTGTATACCGGTATAGTTTGAGCCGTATGAACCGCCGCCCATACCACCCATCATACTTCCGCCCATGCCACCACCGGGAGCTCCCATGCCGCCGGCACCGGGCATTCCCATACCACCACTCATCATATCCATACCGCCACCGCCCATCCCCGGGCTGCCGCCCATTGTGCCGCCGATACCGCTTGAGCCACGTCCAATACCACCGGCACCGGACTTGCGTTGTAACTGATCCATCTGGTATTGCAAATGCTGTTCCTGAACAGCTTTCGGATCAAGCACTGTTATTCTCTGCGGTTTGTCAGGATTAAGCACGACGGGGTACATGAATCCCAAATCTTTGAACGAAACAAACTCGGTTTCTGTCTGCTCCGACGAATTCAGAAGTTGGCGATTCATACTAACCGGCAAAACCACGCCACCTTCTTTCAAATTCTTACAGAAAGTGTTACGAATGTAAGCCGAAGCGTAATTATCTTTGTCTTCTTCGGAGTTGTGATAATGGTAGCCTGTCAATTGCACCAATCGCAAAGGCTGACCAGCCAATGGAGTTGGTGGGTCCGGTAACAGATCAAGGTCTTGGCGTTCCTGCGATTCCGAAGCAGCAGAAGATGCGCCGGGTCGTCCCGCTCCCATGCCACTCATGCCACTCATGCCTGGTCGTGACATACCGCCCATTGCCGGCTTTGCGGGAGTCTTAGCAGCAGTCGAACCTGTTTTGGCCGCACCGGTTTTAGCTGTTGACGCACCTTTTGCGCCAGCTTTTCCTGCTCCAGCAGTTGCGCCTGAGGTTCCGGCTTCCTCCGCCGCTTTTTTAGCAGCCGCGAGTTCTTCTGCTTCCGGGATATACCAACGGTTATCTTTCATTTGAAGCCACCAAGACGAAGGGTCGTCAATCTGGCGGGTGTCAATACACTGAATATACAGCCGATTCTGTTTGGCAATAACGTCAGTACGTTCCTCTGTGTTGTCAGGAAGCACAAGCTCTTCATCCGGAATGGCCGCATTCAAAGCGGTTAGGAATTCCAGCCAGATAACACGTCCTTCCACGCTGCCGGTCAGATTTTTTCCAACGTTGTCGACATCGAGAAACTCGGTGGCGCTTTTGTTTGCTTTCGCGTTTAAATCGCTCGATTTTTTCTCAACACCTTCCGCTTTTGTCTGTGCCGTGCTGTAATCACTACGCTGAATACCAACCAAAGCCTGCGTGGCACCAGCATAAGAAAGCGTCAGACCGAGCAAAACAGTTGCAGCAGCGGCCAACATCCACGGCTTCTTTTCCTTAATTTTACGCTCTGTGATAATATCACGCGGCATCAGGTTCGTCGAAATCGACGCTTCGTTCAACAACTGTAGCGCAAGACCATAAGACAAACCGAATGAGCCGATGTTTTCTTTGAAAACCGGAGCGTTTACCACGTCGGCACCGGTCATACGGTTGAAAACGTTTGGCGTAATCACTTCGTAACCGAGGTTTTGTGATAAAAATTGCTTCAGACCCGGCATTTTCAAAGCGTTACCAAGCGCGAGTATTTTTCCAAACTTTGCCTTTCGATTTAAGCTCTGGAAATACTCTAGTGAGCGGTGAACTTCGCTTAACATGTCATTGAACACCGGCCTCATCGCCTGGAACACAGCTTTCGGGTCTTGGGCCGTTGCTGCATTACGCTTGAGATACTCAGCTTTTGTAAACGTCAATTTGAACGCTTTCGTCATCGCCTTGGTGAACATATTACCACCAATCGGTATACTTCTCGTCCAAATTGTAATGCCGTTTGTGATGATAACATCGGTTGCATCTGTACCGACGCAAAGCACGACAACGTGGTTCGGCGGATTGTCCGGGTCGATTTCTTCCTTGTCGAGCTGCAATTGGTCAAAGGCGACGTAATTGTAAACCGCAAGTGGTGAACTCTGAATACAATCAACATTAATACCAGCGTTGATGTACGGCGCAACAGTTCTCAAGGCAATGTCGCGTTTCATTGCGAACATGCCGACTTCCTTATCGAGCACAATCCCGGTACTTGCCAAGTCTTTTCCAATCGGCTGATAATCCCAAACAACGTCTTGCAAGTCGAACGGGAGCCATTGCTTCGCTTCGTACTTGATAATGTCGGGGATTTTTTTCGCATCGACCGGCGGCAGCTTGAAAAAACGCGAAATCGTGTTCTGACCGGAAACAGTGATAGCGACCCGGTCTCCTTTTATGCTGTTACGAGCAAGAAACTCTTTAAGCGTTTCCGCCATAATCTCGGCAGGTTCAGCACCGGGCTGCGACAATATTTTCGAGTGTTCGATGTAATCGAATCCAACCGCTTCGATTCTATCGGACTCGGAAGCTATCCGACAACGAAGGGCTTTCAGGGACGAATTACCAATATCAATTCCCCAAACTGTGTCGTTTCTTGCCATTTTATTCGAGTAGGTTAAATGTGTATTTTTTCGTTCTTATTCTTTTATTCGGTATATCAGTATCACACTGCCAAAATTAAAATTGCGAGATTAAAACGTTTGGCAGTGTCGCTACTGTGTTAGTTGCTGTACTCGTTGAATTCTTTTTCTATATTGAACGAATCAGCACTGTCAGTGTGAAGTATTACGCGGTAACGGAATTTTATTGATTCGCCTTTTTTCAATATGTAATCGCCCGTTTTTTCAGCAGTTCCTTTGAAATCATGTTCCCCAAAAGGATTTGCGGCAAAAAGTCCGTAATTCCGAACATGCCAATACGTTGGAAAACGAAAACTATCCGGGTGGTTCAAAATCGTGATTCCGACGGTTTCACTCTCAATCGGACCGGAATAATCGCACCAAGCCGATCTTTGTGCCCAAGCGTCAGTGTTGACTTTTCCTTCTGCGTTGACAATTTTACCGCCGACCTTGTCCTTGCGGTCTTTTGCGTCAACATCCATACTGCTTGCAACGCGAACCGCAAATAGGCCTTCTTTCGTGTCGCCAAATAACAGGTCGTCGACTAAACTCGTCAGTATTATATCACAGTCGATAATTCGAAGTGTTTGCTTTCCATTACCATTACTGCTTTCGACCTCTTTTTCGAAGAACGTAAATGTCCGATCATCTTTACATAGTTCTGTGCCATTCGGAAGAGTCCAGTAATTCTCGGTTTCGATTACCGCTTTCTTTCCGTCCGACTCAAGTTTGTTGAACTTTTTATGTACAATTGCACACCGCTTGCTTAAATCTTTGGTTACCAGCCAAAAATTATTTCCACTAACTTCGCCATGAGTAAACCAAAGCGAACGGTGATGTTCGTGGTCTTTTTGTTCGCCCGGCTCACCTTCAGATATCATCGGATAGGAGCGGGTCATTTTTTTGCCTGTCGGTCCAATTATCGGCCAAATAATTGGTTGACCGTCCTGATCCGTGACATAACCGGTAAAAAGTTTCCCGTCAATCTTAACCTCAGCGCCCCGTTCGGTTTTATCTAACGAAATTTCCGAAGCGTAAGCAGTGCCGACGCCGAAAAAAAACAAAACGGTAATTGTAAATATCAGGTTTTTCATGATAAATATTATGAGCTAAACGGCTTTGGAAACGCTGATTCAAAAATCAACGGCAAAAACAATTGGCCGAAAACAATACCCGGCACTGGTTAAAATTCTATTATCACATCGTTCGACTCGGTTGCCGGAACAGTTTCTGTGTCAGGTGTTGTTTTTGTTGTAGTAGTTTTTGCAGCAGTAGCCCCGCCAGCTTCAAGCAGGTCATTGAATTTCGACGTCAAATCCTCAAGTTCGTCTAAAATATCAAGTAACGTTACTTTAGGAGCGTTTGGGCCGAGAGGTCGTGCCGCACCTAAAGTTGAGGGCATACCTCCACCAGCTGTTGTGTTTTGCCGAGGCCTTCTAGTTGTTGCTGTTGTTGCCGGTCCGTTATTGAGGAACTTAAAATAATCGTCAACTAACTTTACAATTCCATTGATAGCGGCAACATCATCTTTGCTTTCCGGAGTATTTTGTTTTGCAACTGCGGAAACAAAACTGTCAGGCTTTCTCTCTGATCCAAAAGCATCTTTTATTGCCCCGAAAGCGAATTTGCTTCGAGAAATAGCTAGTTTTATTCTTTCAATTGTTTTTTCACTTGATGAGCCGCTTAACCCCCCACCGCCGCCTGTCGGTGACATAGCACCCATCATACCTCCTCCAGTATCACCACCCATGCTGCCGCTCATGCCTGGGCCACTCATGCCGCCCATGCTGCCTCCCATTCCGCCCATACCACCTGCGCCGCCAGTTGTTCGGACTTGCTCGGAGCGGCGGATCGCTTCGACATTTTTACTCTCCAAACTGCAAATCTCGCGGGCAAATGTTGACAAAACGAAATAAATCTGTTTCAAATCCAAAGTTACTCCAGCGTCTGCCGCATTCGTGTAATTTATCTCTGCAATTGCACGAACAGCCAAGTAACGGAGCATGTCAAGGTCGTTTTTGTCCTCGATTATGCTTAAAAGAGTGTCAACAACTTCTTTTTTCGGTGCTGTTCTACAAAGCGCGCCGAGACCTTCAATTGCCCTTGTTCGGAAGAAGTAATCGTGAACGTCTTGTGTTCTGCCTGACGGAACGGTTTTATCAATCGCGATTTTGGTAAGAATCTGTGTAACTTCTGTATCTCGCAATTGTGCGTTGTCGATTCCAGTGTTTACAAAACGGATAATTCCATTTAACGCTTCCAATTTATTAGCGTCAGGAGCTTTTTTAGATTTGAGTTCGTCAATTAATAAAGGTAATGCGGGCTGGTAGAGTTTCGTTTTTGACTCATCTTCATACATGAGTCCGAGCGCAATCACCGCGTTTACCCGAGCTGCAGGATAAACTTTCTCATCACTTTTCATGATTTTTAATGCAGCCTCGGTTGCTTTTAATAAATACGTTCTTGCTTGTCCAGTCGCTTTGTCGAGATCGTTACGCAGAAGTTCGTCACGAACATAAGTTTTCAAGTCGGACGAATTTTTCGGATTAGTCCACCTGTGAAAATAGTACTCTTTGAAATAGGGGTCGAATTGCGCTCTGTTCACGGTTCCAGCTTGGAGAGCGGCAGTAATATCTTTTGAGATTTTTTTACCGTCTTCGGCAGTTTTGTCGGACATTTTCCAACCGGGATAACTGCTCTGTGCGAATGCTGCTCCGCAAATTCCAATTACTCCGATAAATCCAAGTATTCCAACGCTAAATAATACTCGGCCAGACACGGCAAAAAAATGTGCGAGTCGTTTCGTTGATTTTTTCATTGGTGTATTATAGGTATATTGGCTTGTTTGTTTGGCAATCAAAAATTTTAACGTGCATTTTAACATGCGTAGTCATTGAACCAACACGTTGACCACGTGAAGTATATTGGCAGCGCGAGCGCAGCACAAAACGGCACCCCGCTGGAGCTTCTGTACTCTAGTTTACGGAGCATATCCCAAATATACAATAAGGAATGGAAAAAATTCAGAAAAATTCAGAATATTTTTATGTTTCCTCAACGGGTGTCCCCATTTAACCATTCGTGAATTTTTCTTTGCGCAGGCTGCGACTGCCTGATAAAGAATGTATTAGACACTGGGTCAACTAAAATCGTAGCGTCAGCAGTTGCATTTTTTCTCCCGGTGCTACGATTTTCAGATTCGTCCCAAGAATCCGGTTGAATGGTTTTTTTCAGTAATTCAGCCAGTTCTTCCGGTTTTTTTATTTCGGGTAACGATTTTAACTTCCGTTCAAACGAGTGGCTCTGTAGCGTGAAAGATTCTTCTGCGTTTGCCGCTTCTTCCGTTGTGATTTCAATCATATCAGAACCGACAATTCGATAATCCAAATTAGCCTCGTTTACGGAAGCCAAAAGCTGGGCAAACATGTCGGAAATTTTGTTCCCTTCCACGTGAACCGTTGCTTTAAGCTCGCGCAGCGGAGTTCCAGCAGAATTCAATGACTTGTGGTCCGCAATGATTTTCAGTCCAGTAAAATTTTCCAGCGGTATTAAAAGCTCGGAAATTGGTGTCGGCGAATAAAAATGTAACGTAATATTTTTATTCAACACATCAGTTGCGAATTTTTCCGGCAAAAGCTCTTTCTCCGAAAATTCCGTCCTGAGCGGCAATGTTCTACAAGTCCGAATCTGTTCCAGAAGCCTACGTATTTCGTAATGATTCGCTTCCGTTTGCGTAATCGTTAAGGTTTTGTTTTCCTCCGAAACGGTTACCGTTCCCAAACTACTTCCCAAACCATTTCCCAAGTCGTTTTTCAATTCGGTTCCAAAATCTGTTTCTTCACCGTTCGGCTTGATATTTTCGGGAATTATCTGACCGTTTGCACTTTGCCATGTTTGCGGAGAAATAAGCAGTGGGATTTTTTCCGACAACTCTTTTATTGTCAGAATCGCATTGTCGTTAGCACCAGGATTTACAGCAGATTGCGAAATTGCGAAAATATCCGAAACATCGTAAACCTTTTCCTCGAACTTTGGATCAGCTTTTTGGCTGGCGAAAACAGAAATCTGCTCTTCTTCAATAAGAAAAGAAAGTCCGTTTGGAATCAAAATAGTCGTCAGCGCTTCGCCAACGGTTGTTTTTTCCAGTTTCATTAGAATCGGCGTTTCCAGCGAAATGCCGTTTGCTCGTATATTTGCCACGTCCCAGGTAATTGGTACGCCACTTAGTTCGCTAAGAGTTTCGACTACACTAAAAAGCGGCGTTTCACTGATCGAAAGCGACGCAATTGGAATTTCAAGCCGTTTCGGTACGTCGATTATTTCACGTGGTTTTATAGCTTGCGGTACAAACGGTTCCTGATTCGGCTCGTCTGAAATGTCACTCTCCAAATCACTGCCCAAGTCGTCCGCGTCCGCAAATGCGTTGTCTGCGTTGTTGCCGGTTTCATCACCCGCTGTTTCATCGCCTGCTGTTTCGTCACCAGCGACATTTTCCTTTGAAACGGCTTTGATTTCTGTTTCCAAATCAGGCAGCTTTTCATTTGAGCCGTCTGCTAAACCGTCAGCAGTTACGGATTCCTGATTCGCATTTGGAGCTACGATGCCAACATTTACTTCGGGTTCTTCAGTAACGTTTGCGGCAATATTGTTGTGAGCGTTGACAGGTAGATTATCTTCACCAGGCGAAATTTGTCCGACCTGATTTTTTTGCGGCAAATTTTCGTTTGACGGATTTTCCTGAGTTTTTCTTTGATTCAGAATTACAAAGTATACAAAAGAAAGTAAAATTATTACCGAAACAAGTGAAATAGTGAGGATCAGTCGCGTGGTTTTTACAGACGTTTGCGGAATTCTAGTACGGATAATTGGAGCATTTTCGGCTGTTTCTGTACTTTCAATGATTTTTGTGTCGTTTATATCATTTGCGCTTTGCGAACTATTTGTACTTTTTATATTTTTTGTACTTCGTGAACTTTCCTCTTGCTTTTCCGTTGTATTTTGCGGCTCTTTTTGCGTTTTAGCACCTGATGTTTCGTTCTCAGACGCGTCGGCAACGGGCTCGGAAGCTACCGGTTTTTGAACAACGGATTCACCAGCAGGCTCATTTGATGCCTTAACAAGAATTTTTGAAATCGATTTGGCAGTGGTTTGGTCAGCAAGAACTTTTCCACTTGGCTTGGGGACATTTGCCGGTTCTGGTTTTTCTACTAGCACCATACTGCCGCACTTGGGGCAAGCGAGAACGTGACCTATCAGGGCCGGATTACGGACCCGCAGCTTTGCTTCGCAAGTTTGGCAATGAATAGTGAACTCTTCGTTTGACATAAATTTTAACTATACTGTACAACGGCATTAAAGTTGATATTTTCCAATAACGGAATTTGTGAATAATACCGATGAAACCAACGAAACTTCGGTAAACGAAGCCGACCTATTCACGCCTCGACGGCAGGTCGTTCACGCCTCGATGGCAGGTCGCGGGAGGCGGAACACTTCACGCGAAGCTACTTATGCCTGAACGGCTGGTTCCTGCCCATACCTGGCTCCGGTATATAAAATTTCAAGACGTTCGATTAGGTGAGGAAATATGATTATTATTTTCTTGAGCTTTGCATAATTCAAGCAACGCATTATGTAAACGGTGAAACGACCTTACTCTTGGCTCACGTTTGAGAATGTAATCAATTTCAATCTTTGCTGTCCACTCTTTTTGTGACGAAGTTTCTTTGTAAGTGTAGCCATTTGCATTCAATTCTTCAATTTTGCCCTTGGCGTCACGTGGAGCTTCTTCTGTATTTTTCTTCTCAAATTTTTCGTCCAACTCTGGACAACCTGCCAGAATCCAAGATTCGAATTCCTGACGTGCAAAAACGGCTGCAAATGAAAAATTTGTTCCGGCTGCTGTACTTTCACGTGCAATCCTAGCCAAAAGTTTCGCAATTTCTTTTGGGCAAGCTTCGTATTCTTCGTCACCACAATTGATTTTCCTTTCGGTGTCACAATCAAGTAACAACAACACTGCGCCAATATCCTCTACTTTAGCTGCCCGACGTAGGTGTCGGATAAACTCGTTTGCTCCTTTATTTTTATTAACTAATCTATGAATTTCTCCAACTTTGTAACACTCCCCGATATAATAACAGCCAGATTTTTCTATGTGCTCCAATATGCGCGTAACCAAACCGGGCACCGCTTGCACATCCCCTTCACCCTCTAGCATAAGTATAAGCTTTTTCATTACTTGCGTCCCTTACACTGTTAGTCTGAAGGTTGTTTTTCTGCATCAGCGCGGGCATCTTCAACTGTAAGTAGCTCTCCCGGGAAAAGCAGTTTTTCGCGAATGGATTCCAACTGATCACGAGCTATACGGTTGATCTTGGTGACACCATTTTCGATTTCAACGACACGAATAGATTCTGGCTTAAATTGGTCAAGTAACTGCGGACTATGCGTGGTTAGTATCACTTGGCCACGTCCACTTTTCGCGCATGCTTTAAATTCGTCTGCAAGCGTCGACAACGCACCGGGATGAATTCCTCTTTCCGGCTCCTCGAAAATCAACGTTTGCTTCGGCGGCGTTTGGTAAAGAGCGAGAAGATGTGCCAGAAAACGTCGAAAACCTTCTGATTCATTTGAAATCGAAAAAGGCTTGGACTTGCCGTTGAAATCGTGAACAACAACCATTCGTTTCGCTTCCCGCGACTCAAGATTTACCGTTTTAAAAGTACTGTTAAGCGTCCGAAGTGAAGAGTTAATATCGTCCCAGTCTGATTGCCGCTGCAGATTGTTACGAATGGCGTTAAACGTCGCCAAATAGTTTTTTGCGGTGTCATCAAGTGCTTCGGATTCTTGTTTATCTTTTTCATCAGTGCAAACGTCACCTGGAAAATCGTAACATCCGACCCCTTCTGTTAGAACAAGAAAAGCCCTCGAAACATCTGGGTCGTAATTTACTTTTTCTAACCGAATGTTTTCATGTAAATGTGTACTATTCCAAGAACTGCTTGGTTGATAATTGAGTTTTTGTTCATCCTCAATTGTAAGGTTTTCGTATATATTAATCGAGGAGTGTTCAAACTTTAAATTATACTTGCAATCTTTTACGGTTGTGCTAGGTATCGTGAATTCAATGTCAAATTCAAGTTCACAATTTTTTTCTTTTGAATTAAAAGGTAAAATATTATCAATTATATTACTGTGACTATGCATATAATCACGTATACTATTAGACTTCAGCAAGCCTCTCAAAAATCGCATCGCGTTGACGAAGTTGCTTTTGCCGGTGCCGGAGCGGCCGATCAAGACTGTTATAGGGTCGAGTTCGAAATCGACATCTAAACTTTTATAGTTCTTTATTCTTATTCGTTTTATCATGTCGCACCTTTAAATAGGTGTTTTACTTTACCCGCCGACTAACGTCGGCGGCTCGCTAATGACTTGCAACTTTACCTATCCGCTTCGAGGCGGTTGATTGCGCTTAAAATCGCCAGAATCGTCGCTTCAATGGTGTCAGTGGAAATACCGTGACCGCGGTACACATTCCCTTCGGTTTCGAGTAGTATCGAAACTTCGCCTTGCGCGTCTTCGCCGGTTGAGACACTGTTCACGTTGAACTCTTTTATCGAAGCGGTGCCGCCGACAATGCTCATAACCGCGTGAAACAACGTGTTTATCGGGCCTTCACCGTCCAGAACAATCCCGGTGTCTTTATCCAAGCTGTGTGTGTACTTGTTTCCGTCACGCTGCAACGTAAGTGTCACGTCTGACGCCTTGCCGCTTCTTGTGCGAAGTTCATACGTTACCAAAGTCCAGTCCGGCTTTTGCTTTACTTCGTTTTCTGTCTTCTGGTTGGCATCCATAAACGCCTGTTCAATAATCGCCCGTAAGTCGGCGTCAAAAACCTGCTTTTTCCTGTCCGCAAGTTTTTTGAACTCTTCGAAAACGGTGTCAAGCTGTTCCGCATTCAACTGGAAACCGAGAAATTTAGCACGATCAGCAAGTGCGGCACGACCACTATGTTTGCCTAGCACGAGGTCGCTTTTTTGCAAACCGACATCTTCCGGTCGCATGATTTCGTAAGTCGTCGGATTCTTCAGCATGCCGTCCTGATGAATTCCGGATTCGTGTGCAAATGCGTTTTGACCGACAATTGCTTTATTTCTCGGCACCCGTAACCCGGTAACCGCTGACACCAACCGACTCATCGGCACGAGCCGTGGCGTCACAATTGTCGTGTCCGCTTTGTAAAAATCACTGCGGGTTTTCAATGCCATTACGACTTCTTCCAACGCACAGTTTCCGGCACGTTCTCCGAGTCCGTTTACACAGCACTCGATTTGGCCAGCTCCTGCAAGCACCGCTGAAAGACTGTTCGCAACCGCCATTCCCAAGTCGTTGTGGCAATGCACGCTTAACACCGCTTTGTCAATGTTCGGAACCCGCTGAATCAGCGATTCAATCCGTTTGTACATTTCCATTGGTGTCGTGTAACCAACCGTGTCAGGAATGTTAATCGTCGTGGCACCGGCATCAATCACTGCTTCGACGACTTTGCAAAGAAAATCAATTTCTGTTCGTGCCGCATCTTCTGCCGAGAACTCAATGTTGCCGCAAAGTGCGCGACCTCGTTTGACACCATAAGCGGCAAGTTCTATCACCTCCTCCGGCGACTTGCGGAGCTTGTGTTCACGGTGAATGGCACTCGTTGCCAAAAAAATGT
>JBOFQC010000490.1:0-14806 GCA_051660725.1 Thermoguttaceae bacterium | reverse complement strand
TGCAAAAAATATTCCAATCTACACCGCACAGTGAGTCATCCTGAGATGATTCTGTAAGTTCCAATGGATTCTTTGATATATTATTTTTTTTGTGCGCAAGTTGTGTAAGTAATGAAAGATATATTACACGCTCACACATAAACATCTTTTCAAACGGAATTCTAGGTGGCAAAGAGACAATTTCTGTTCGCAGCTTTTCAATTTCTTCTTCAAGTAATTTGTTCTTGTTCACTAACTGCTCAAGAATAGCGTCAGCAATTTCTTCTTTTCTGTTACCACCCCGAACTGTATTGAAAGCACCACGAAAATTATTTCTAACAATACGTTTTACAGCAATTGCATCAGAGGCGGCACCGATAAAATCTTCTTTATGATATCTGTAACATGCACGTACAAGAAGATTACATAGCCACTCGGAAACAATTTGTTCACCGTAAGATATAAAATTGCCTACGTATGCAACCTCATCATCACCAGACGATTTGTAGTTTGGTAAAAAAAATACAGGTTTCCGTGATGCTTCGACTAAAATATCAAGTCCTGGTGAAGCTTTCGGCAGCCATTTTTCAATTGTGGTAATATCTTCGCTTATCTTTGAATCCATTTCCAGATTATCAAGATTAATTAGATTAGGAAAAAGATCAAAATTTATTATCCGACGTTTTCCTACTTCATCCTCAAAGAACTCTACAAATTTAACATTCGGTTTTTTGTACACTGTTGGTAGACCGACATCTTTTAAATACTGAGCAAGAAGGTCGCTATGTCGGTCCAAAAGTTTACCGGTTACAACATCAACATTTTCGATAAAATATCGCAAACCATTATTATCAGTGGCTATTTCATCTGGATAAGTAAGTTTTTGATATACAGCCAAATAATTCACGCACTTACCATTGGGTGTCAGTGGAGAAGTATAATACGTTGTTTCTTTTGAGACTTTTAACCCTGTCGTACTAAAATTATGCCAAGCCCATAATAATATAATTAATATCGCTAAGCAACCAAATACTTGTCGTTTTGAAATCAACTTTTTCATAATTACTTAGTACTATAGCGCAATACAATTTAATATTTCAGTAGAATGAGTGCGTTTTCATAAAAGCCGGAATGACGGTCTGGGGTCGTGAACTACTTGCCCTGCTTGCATTTATGCGGATTTTGCTCAATAACAACTTTGGCATACTTACTCAACCGCCCCAGACCGTCATTACGCTTCGCTCCATTCCGGCTTTTATTCTACACCATTTCGGGCGAAGAGCGTAAATTTTCAATTACGCACGTATTCTAAACAATTATTTATTTTACTGTGGGGAACGAGAACCCGATTTCAAGAGCCAGCGGTCCCCATTGGCATGAGAACGGTATGGAAATCGGATGCGCTTGCGGCGGGAAGTGTAATCTGCAATTGTCACCGCAGATGACGTTTGGCAAACTCATCTGTAAACTGAATTGCTCAAGTTTGGCTTTCGCACCGCCAGCAACCATGTTCGTAAGTTCACCAACGGCGTCCAATACGTCGTCGTCTGTATCGTTGATATCCATCATCAACATTGTACCGGCAGCACTTTGAGCCACTTTGTGCGACATTGAAAGTACAATTGTACCGATTGCTTTTCCACTAATACCAATAATGCCACTTACCGGATGCAGCGCGTTGTTGTTTTCCATTAGTCCCAGACCGGTACGTTGGATAGGACTGTTAAGCATGGTTTTGAATGCGTCTTCTAGTGAACCAATAACCGGGTTAATGTAATCAATCTCAATTGCCATGATGTATAAGTGGGGGAAATAGGGAAAAAATGGAAATGAAATATACGCTCACCTCAGTTGGGTGAAAGTAACAATTTTCAAGGTTACCAGATTTTTGTTTCACCGACAAGAAGGTGGCGGGATTTCCCTTGTCGGCAAATTAAAAATGTTGTATACTTACGCCGAATTACCCAACTTTTCGTAATAATTGACATTATTTATGCCTGCATGAAAGAATTATGCTGGCTTGTAAAGCAAGTACACTCGCGACATTTCGGTTTTTTCACCCCGTATAACTTCGTCGGGAAAGTCAAGGCATAAATTTTTTGAAAACATCAGTAACCCAATAATGTGGTTGTTTGCAATATTTCTCGGTTTTTTCAGCCTCGCTTTAAGTGCGGTTTCAAGTGGGTCGGAGACCGGATTTTATCGTGTTCCACGCATACGTCTGAAATTGGACGCTATAAGCGGCGATTACATCGCGCGCGGACTGCTTTGGTTGGCTAACCGTCCCTCTTTTTTTGTTGCGACAATACTTGCGTCGAATAATCTGGCAAACTACCTTATCTCTTTTTCAGCGGTAATGTTCGTTCAGGCTTTTTTTAGTTCGCAAGGTGCCTACCTCGAAATAGTTCTGACACTGCTTCTTGCTCCGGTGCTGTTCGTGTATGCAGAGATGTTTCCGAAATACCTGTTTTTACACGCTCCGAATCGTCTTTTGCGTTATTGCGCTCCGCTGATTTTTGTCGAAGTTGTGCTTTTTCTTCCGATTACGGTTTTTTTGTGGCTCACGAATAGATTCTTTTCGTTACTGCTGGGCCGTTCTCACGAAGTGATACGACTTTCACTTGCCCGTTCGGAACTTGCGAAGACACTGGAAGAAGGCGAAGAAGCTGGCGTACTGCGTAAAATTCAACGTCGGCTCGCAGAAGTGGTTTTTTCTTTTGCGAACCAACAGATACGTAATTTCACAGTTCCGCTTAACAATTATCCGTTTATTACCTCGTCAACCAGACCGAAAGTTGCGCTTTCTCTTGCTCACGCTTTGAAGTTAAACGAAATGCCGGTTTACGAAGAACCTTACGCTGGTGGACTCCTTGCGATGCGGCAAAAATTGGTTCCAATAGGATACGTTCGTACAATTGATCTCGAACTGTTGGCAAGCGGAGTTGATCTTAGCCAACTTTATAATGGCGTCGATAACTCGAACAATAAGCCTGATAATAAAGTTACCGAAACGAAAAATTCTCGTGAAAAAAACTTGCCGATCCGTGATTTCGTAGAAATTTCCGGGAATTATTCGGTTTTAACGACAATGAATTTGTTCGAAACAACGGACGAATCGCTTGGTATTGTTTTGGATGCGAACAAGAATTGCATCGGTGCCGTGACCGCTGACCGTTTGCTGATGGCATTACGAAATTAAGCTATCTCCTAACTTCTAACTCCCAACGCCTAAAGCCTAAAGCCTTCTTAAAATCTATGCGTCAAACACTATTTTACATTCCGACAGAGATATTTGGTTTACCGCTTTTTGGTTTCGGCCTGTTATTTTGGGCAACAATTTTGTTCGTCGGAGTGGCGGTTTTGCTTCGGGTTCGTAAACACGGAATGGACGAAGATGCGTGGAGTTACATTCCAATGGGGCTCGTGGTCGGTTTTTTGGTCGTCTACGTAGTGCCAAACGTGGTTACCGATCAGGGGTTTCCGATACGTGGTTACGGTGCGTCGCTTTTGGTTGCGATTTCAGCCGCACTTGCACTTTTAATTTATCGCGGCAAAAATTTTTGGAACATACCAAACGACATAATAATCTCGTTGGCTCTTTGGTGTATCGTTTGCGGACTGATTGGTGCGAGGCTTTTTTACGTAACCGAGTATTGGCCAGATGTTCAAAAATCAACATTATGGGGCACGCTTGTTAGCGTTGTAAGTATTACGGAAGGCGGCCTGGTCGTGTACGGTTCGATAATCGGCGGAGCAATTGGTGCGGTTTATTTCATGGTCCGAAACAAGTTACCTATTTTGGCCACTTTGGACCTTTTAGCACCGGCTCTTCTGCTTGGAATCGCGATTGGTCGAATCGGATGCTTGATGAACGGCTGCTGTTTCGGCGGTGTCTGTAACCAACCGTGGGCTGTTACCTTTCCGCCTGGTAGTCCGGCGCATATAAGGCAGGTTGACGAAAGCAAAGTATTCGTCTTCGGTTTGAAATTGGATGAAGAAAAAGCTGGCAAAGACCAACAACCGTTAGACATGAGCAAATTCGATTTGGGTAGTTTGAACGAATCGTTGGAAAAATTTGCTGCCTCGAAGCTAAGTCGGTGCGTTATAGGTGAAGTTCAACCAGGCAGCGAAGCGGAAAAGCTCGGCCTGAAAAAAGGGATGCGAATTATTGGCTTGGGCGTGAATGCAGATGAAAAACCAAATGCCGTTTTTGCGAACAAAAAAAATGACGTGGGCTTATTTTTTCTGATACACGAACTGTTCGGCGAAGAATACGGCGCGATGTCGTTCATGAATGAAGCAATTACTAAACACATCCCAGAAATTATTGTTGCAACGGATTCGCCTGAGCCGTTCAAAATTTTCCGGCTCTCTGCGTCGAATGCGAATTTTGAGGTTTTGCCGGTACATCCGACGCAGATTTACAGCTCTATCCTTGCCGGATTGGGCTGCATAATATTGCTTATAATAGAACCGTTTTGCCGAAAAGATGGCCAGCTTATTGATATAATGTTCTTTATGTACTCCATTGGACGCTTCGGAATAGAAACGATTCGAACGGACGAAGGTTCGTTTTTCGGCACCGGCTTAACTGTTTCGCAGAACGTGAGTGTTTGCGTTTTCATTGGAGCGGTAATTCTTGCTTTTGTCGTTTCCCGCCGTTCAACCGTCCGTGCGTATGCCGGCAGATTTAAACGGTAAATTTACAATAACTGTACATTTCTTTCCGTTTCATAGTGTTGCAGTTTTACTGTATGATTTATTATTGACGCAAAAACCCGGCTTCTTACGCCCTGAAAGGGCTGTGTACTTAACCCAGGGCCTCGCCTCCGTGTAGTAACACTTCGGCTCACCCTGGGCTAAGTATTGTGCCCTTTCAGGGCGTAGGACGCAGGGCATTGCATAGACAAATGAAGAGTAGGTTATGCACAGGTAGTCACAAAAAAGCATCAATCTGCACAATTTGGTTAAAATAGGCCGTTTGCACCGACGTTTCCTTTTAAATAAATTTTTACTATTGCATAAACTTTTCCTGTTATGACGGCGGTTTTTGGTCGATAATACTGACGATAAGATGATTTTTTCTCATTCAAATGGTAAGAAAATGAAAAAAAATATTGAAATAATAGTCAGTAATGTTAGGCGAATATCAAAGGTTTTGGTATACCTAACTAATTTAATGGCAATTGTGATATTTGTGTCTCCGCTTTTTGGGCAAACGGGAGATAGTGGCGCAAACGAGCGGCCAACGTTCGAAAATTCGCTTGCGTACTCCTATAATTTGCTTGGAGTAGCCGACATGCTTAAAGCGAATGTGGATAACGAGGCTTTCGCTCCGATTCGAACTATTCTCGACGACGAAAAGTTATCCAACGCCGGGTACGTTGACGTACTAAATCAAATGCCCGGTTCGGTTCGTGTGAACGGTGTTCGCATGGGACTTTCGTCGCCGTGGATTCCGGTGATGAACCGTTCTCGCACAATTGGTCAATGGGACAACCACATAATCGCGGATTCGAGAAGCAGGCTCAGGTCGTCGTCAACGACTTATCTTGCGCAGTCTACGAAAAAGAAAGGATTGCTCAAATCTGTGATTGCAAATGAAACGATAACCGAAGAAGAAGTTTCGGATGATGAGTTAAGCGATATCCAAAAATCTTTCCAATATGATCCAGAAGACGGTGAAGTTATAGAAGAGTATACCGCTGGTGCCGACTTCGGCGGTATGGTCGTAAACGCAAGTTGTTTGGGCAAATACTCGAAAAACATCTGGTTTACGCCGGTTCACACGACAACGAATTTTGGCCCCAGTGGTGACACACCGAAATATGAAATATCCCGTACAGGGTTTTTGGCCGGTATTGAGAAAGGGCACTGCCCGTGTACAAATTACGGAATCGCATTCGGTTACACGGCACCGGTTCTGTTACAGGAGCGTGACAGAATTAACTCTGATGATATCGTAGTGGGCTTATACTTCCGTAAAAAATTCAGAAACGATTTGTACATAAACGGTTGGATCGGATACGGTTACCAGGAATATAAACAAAGCAGAATCGTGTCCGTTCCAGAACTTGATCTCGGATACAAATACGAAGGTTCGTATAGTGGTCATTCGTTGACATCGAGTACGGAAGTATACCGTGCGATATATTGCAAGCCGGGTTTTGTGTTACGTCCAATAGTCGCATTGGACATACAGTATGCGGATCAAAAAGGTTTTACAGAGATCGGACGCGGACCGTTTGCGCTTGTATATAACTCTATAAATTACAACAGCATGATAGCCCGTTGTGGTATCGCGACACAGATTGGTAACAGTAACGGCGAAAGCAAAATGGTGTTAAGGCAGCGGCTTTATTACGGCAGACAAATTACAGGAGAATCGTTTCCGGACGCAAACGCGTCATTTGTCAACGGCGGAACGTCAACTGGTATCAACGTGCGAGGTATGGACATCAGCCGCGACTTTATGATGGTTGGTGCCGGCGGACAGATTTACCTTGATTCCACCCGCACATGTCAACTTTTCGGCGATTACGACGCTATTGTTTCCACGAAAATGACGATGCACACCATTTCTCTTGGTATTATTCAAAGACTGTAAATGAGTTGAAATTCAGGCGGTATTTTGCGTTTGCATGCCGCCTTGCGTTTCTGGCTGACACCCAATTTGATTCTTTTCTATTACTTCTTGTCTCTTCTTGATGTTCCTGCGTGAGTTCTAATGAGTTGAAAATTTTTTATTTCAGAAAGGAATCGAGGATGAAAATTTTGAAGAAGATTTGTGTCTTAGCGGTTTTGAGTCTTTCATTTTCTGCTTCATTTGCGCAAGATAAAGCCGAGGAAAGCGGCGACGCATCGGAAGATAGCATACAGGTTACTTTCAGTTATGGTCCCGGAGGACCGTTGCGTAGCGACAGAGAATTTTACGCTGGTGACACTATATGTGGCTTTGGCGAGTTTTCGAACGAATTTGTATTTGATAACAAATACAGTGCAGACGTGAGAGTGTTTTTGGAGGGTGTCACATATCTGCTACCAGTTACTGGTGATACCTATGGCGAAGTGACGAATAATCAAAAAACCATAACAAACGCTTTTTCCTTGACAACGCCAAATAGTCTTAAAGCTGGTGAATATCAACTTTGCTTTGAAATGCATGATAGATTGAACGACAAAACACATGTAAAAAAAGAGACTATTAAAATTTTGGACGGTACAGAATTTGGATTACGTTTTCTTTCTGCATGGTATGGATACAGACATACTCCTCCTGAAACTTGGATTCCAAGTTCCAGCTGTTTCGGTCTTGGTGAAATAATGCAGATAAGATTTACAATTGGGGGGCTAACGGTTAGCGATAAAAAAACTGTTGATGCTTTTACTGAATTATATTTAATTGATGAGAATGACGAAACAATAAATCTTTTAGGTGACACGCCTCAAGCATATTTACGTCAGCAGATATATGTAGATGACCCTTACCGGACTTTCCCATTTACACATGCATTTATACTAACAAAGCCGGGCGAATATCGGCTGAAAATCAAAGTAAGTGATTTAAATTCTGACAAAAAAGATACTTATATATTTCCAATAAAAGTGTTAAAATCCGCCGGGGCAGTTATCCACGAGCGCGAGGACAAAACCGAAAATTAATTTTTTTGTTAGCCCCGGAGCCCTGCTCCGGGGAGTGCTACGCCGACCTAAAGTCGGCGGCTAACAATGCCAGAACGACAGCCTCCTCGGCTGTTAACATATTTCTTATAAAAAAGCAACGCCTTTTTCTTGTACATCCGCTTTCTAATAACGCGGTCTAAACGTATAATACGTATTGTTTCTTCCTTGTAACACCAACTCAATAATTCCGCGAAGGTAAAATGCCTGCTTCTCCTGATTGTATATTATGTTTGTCACGGCAGTCGCTTGACGCTGCCCGCTTTGCTTCCGACGACCCGAAAATACACGAACAAGTTTTGCGGCGTTCTCTGGAACTGTCTCTTGAACGTGGATTCACGGAGAATCCGCCGCTTCTGGGTCAGGAGATACACCGTGAAATTCGCCGTTTGACCGGTAATCCCGACCCGTATGCCGCAGTAAAACGTGAGTTTAACGAACTGATGCTTTCGCAGGCCGATGTGTTCAGACAGATGATAAGCAGTGCCGCGAATCCGTTTGACGCCGCTGTTCGGCTCGCAATTGCCGGAAATACAATTGATTTCGCACTCGGCGCAAACTTGACTGGAGAAATGGTTGACGCCGCTATTGAACGGGCAATGGAACAGCCGATAAACGGCAGCACCGACCGCTTGGTCGAAGTGGTGTCACAAGCGAAAAATATTCTGTACTTGCTCGACAATTCCGGCGAAATCGTCTGCGACATGCTCTTGATGGAAGAGATAAAACGCCAGTTTAATCCGCAAATTACCGCTGTTGTACGCGGTATGCCGGTGATAAATGACGCCACGAAAGAAGACGCTGAGTTTATCGGTTTGCCGAAACTGGTAAAAGTAATTGATAACGGAAACGACGGGCTTGGAACAATATTGAATCTGTGTGGTACCGAATTTCATGAGCATCTGGCTGCTGCCGATTTGGTGATTGCAAAGGGGTTGGCAAATTTCGAAACGCTGATTGAATACAATGCCGAGGAACTGCCGAAACGGGTCGCGTATTTGTTTAAAGCGAAATGTCCGTTCATTGCGAAGTTCTCCGGCACGAAACTCGGCGATTCAGTAGTGAGAGTAAATGATCGGTAAGAAAACTTTAGGTGACTCAAATGAAACTGCATATATATTGGTTTTCAGGAGCAGGAAACACACTGCAAGCGGCGGAAGTTTTTGCCAAGCGGTTGCAGGAACTTGGCTGGGACGTCAAACTTCGGCCAATTGAAAAATCCGACCCGACGAAAATCAATCCGGCTGCGGTTTTCGGGCTTGCATTTCCGACGTATAGTTTTTCGATCCCTGTATATGTGAAAGCGTTCGTAAAATCTTTGCCGCAAGTAAACGGTACCGAAGCCATGATGCTCGGAACACACGGCGCTTTGTCTGGTGGTGTCATGGGACCGCTAAAACGGCTGTTGACGCAAAAAGGTTTCAAATGTCGTGGTGCCAGGATCATATCAATGCCGTGCAGTTACTTTCCTTTTACCGGTGAAGAAACGAACCGAAAACTTCTGAATCGCGGTATGGAACAAGTGAAACGGTACGCAGACGATTTTAACGCAAACGCCGTTTCCTGGTCGCGTTGGCCGATTCTTTCGGATGTGTACAGCGCAGGAATGTCCTGGTTTTTTGGACTGCGAAAAATATGCCGTGCGACTCAAACATCTATTCACACACGAGTTGCGCTGTGTTCTCATTGCGGCACATGTGTTAAACTATGTCCGGTAAACGCATTGAAGCAGGAATCCCCGGAGCATCCGCCGGTTGTAAATGACAAATGCACGAACTGTTTGCGTTGCGTTGCCGTTTGCCCAACCGATGCGATGCGGCACTTCTGTTTCTCGCCATACCGAAGCGAGCCTGCCGACGAATTGAAGACGCGTTTTGAAAATGAAATGTAATTTTTGATTGGTAGTCCAGTTTCTCCGAAACTGGAGCGGTTTTCCGCGAAAGTCGCATATCTTTCATGTTAAACGGGTTATTCCCAAACTCATTATTCCGATGAAATACGCACTAAAATTATTCTGTTTATGCTCTTTTGGTGTCATAATATTTTGCTGCTGCGTTATTGCGGCAAATGCGGCGGAGGTTGTTTTCGACTTTGAAGCCGGCGATCTGCAAGGTTGGGAAATCGTCGAAGGAAAATTTGACCGGATAGTGTCAGATCGGGAACTGTTTCACAACACTTATCCGGAAGTGCCGGACCGGAAGTATAACAAGCAAGGGAAATATTATCTTTCAACGGTTGAACAGCAGCCGGGTATGCCGTCCGCGGACAGTATGACTGGAATTCTTCATTCTCCGGTTTTCGTGCTGGAAAAGCCGCAAGTCTCGTTCCTGATCGGCGGCGGCGATTGGCCGAAAACGTATCTTGCGATTTGTTCGCTTAAAGAAAATTCGGACGTAAATAAAAATGGTGTCACAGACGAACTTGAAAACGGAATCACGCTGGAAATAGAAAACGAAACTGTTCTTGCACGTGGTGTCAAAACGGAAATTTTACGTCGCGTCGAAATTGATTTACCGGATTACGTCGGCAAAAAATGTTTCCTGCGTGTCGTGGACCTCGAATCCGGCAGCTGGGGATACATTGCATTTGACGATTTTCACGCAGAAGGCCGCATTGATAATGACGCCACTAAAAAATTACGCGACTCGCTCAAAGCAATTCTGGAGAAGCAGCGTCAGGCAGAACTTGCGAGGATTAAAATTCCGCAGATGACGAAGCAGCCGATACTTTTTGTGACCCGGCATTATTACGAATCGAAGTATCACGCAATTGACACCTTGTTTAACAGTGACGAATACAACGTCGATTTCAACTGCGAACACAAGTCATTTTTCTCACCCGGTGCGGCATTAAAACTGCTCGACGTTGACACCGGAAAAGTTACGACTCTGCTTGAAACCCAAACCGGTTGCATCCGTGATCCCGATGTGCATTTTGACGGTGATAAAATTATTTTTTCAATGCGGGAAAATCGTGACACCGATTATAAAATTTGGGAAATGACACTTGAAAAAATTGTACAAACCGACGAAATCACGAACCAAAAAATAGAAAAAAACAATGATGAGAATAAAAACGTAAAAACAGAATACGTACCGGGTAAATTGACGCAACTCACGTTTGCGGAAGGTGTTGCGGACTTTGATCCGATATATCTGCCGGACGGTTCAATTGTGTTTTCGTCTACGCGCGAACCGAAATACAACATGTGTTCCCGTGACATCTCAAGCGATTTGTACCGAATGGAAAGTGATGGGGCGAATATTGTGCAGATAACGAAAAACACGCTTTTCGAACACAACCCGACGCTTCTGGATGACGGGCGGATTCTGTATCACCGTTGGGAATACGTTGACCGGAATTTCGGTGACGCGCACGCTGCCTGGACGGTTAACCCGGACGGTACCAACCAGTCGATTTATTGGGGGAATAACACCGCCGATCCGGGAGCGGTTTATAATCCGAAGCAGATACCGAATACGCCACTTATGCTTTGCATTTTCGGTCCCCACCATGACAGGGAATACGGCGCGCTTGCAATTGTTGACCGACGACTCGGAGTTGACGGAAAAGAACCGGTGATAAGGACTTGGCCGAGCGAATTCCGAGATCGGGTCAGGACAACTGGTCCGTTCGACTGTGATTCTCCGACCGGTTCGGTTTCGATTAAATATGAGGACCCGTGGCCGCTTGACGAGAGCCATTTTCTTTGTTCACGACAAATTACACCAGGCGGTGAAATGGGAATTTTCCTGATCGATTTGGAAGGAAACGAATTGCTCGTACATCACGAATCGCCCGGCTGTTTTGACGCCATGCCGCTTGCTCCGCATAAGCGTCCGCCAGTTACTGCGGTGCGTCGTACTTTCGACGACTCTCCCGGATTCGTGCAAATTACGAATGTTTACGAAGGGACACACATGCAGGACGTACAGCCCGGTTCGGTTAAATGGCTCCGAATAGTCGAATCGCCGGAGAAACGGCATTGGTCGCCGGGACTCTGGTTTGGACAAGGTTACACCGCACCGGGTATGAATTGGCACAGTCTCGAAAACAAACGGATTCTTGGCACCGTTCCGGTTGAAGCGGACGGCTCGGTGTCATTTAGTGTTCCTTCAGACAAATTCATTTATTTCCAACTGCTCGACGAAAACGGTATGATGATTCAGTCGATGCGAAGTGGTACCGTTCTTCAGCCAAACGAAATGATAAGTTGTACCGGATGTCACGAAGACCGGCTTGCGACGCCGCAAATTGCGAACAAGACGCCACTTGCGTTTTTGCGTCAGCCGAGTGAGATTCAGGATTGGTACGGTAACCCACGTGATTTCAGCTTCACAGTTGAAGTTCAGCCGGTTTTTGACAAGTACTGCGTTGAATGTCACGATTACGACAAACCGGCGGGCGAAAAATTGAATTTGTGCAAAGACCGGGATTTCGTTTTTAACACCGCTTACACCGAGTTGTGGAAAAAAGGGTTCGTCAAAGGAATTGGTGCCGGCCCTGCAGAATTACTGCCTGCTTATTTTTGGGGATCGCATAAAAGCCCGCTAATACAGGAGTTGCGTGATCCGAAAGTGCCAGAACATAAAGATTTGAAACTTTCCGCTGAGGATATGGATCGGTTAATCACGTGGTGCGACATGAACGGTGTTTATTATCCGACTTATAGTTCCGCGAATCCGGCAAGTCACACCGGCAGGACGCCGCTCACCCGTGAGCAGTTGGACAGACTTTCGCAGCTGCTTGGTCGGAATTTCCCGAGTGAGTTCAGCTTTAATTCGCCCGGTGTCAGTGTCAGTTTTGACAGGCCGGAAAAAAGCCCGGCACTGCGGCATTTGGATAAGGATTCGCCGGAGTACAAGGAAGCGGTTGAAATTCTGCAAGCCGGCAAATCACGAATTGAAATGACACCAGAGGCGGACATGCCCGGTTTTGTGCCGTGTGCGAAAGACAAGGAACGGGAAGCGAAATACGCTTTCCGTCGAGAAGTCGAAATGCGATTCCGCAACGCGATTGAAAATGGCGAAAAATTATATGACGCCCCTACCGGTTACCCGGTGTCAAGGCCGTGATTTGGTTTACCCGCAAATTTTTTCCACCAACTGATGACGCAACGGCTCGCTGCTGAAGTCTGATGTCAAATATCTAATATCTGACGTCTTACGTCTGGAATCCAACAACTAATATTGGCTGCTACCTGCCAGGCGGATAGCAATGATTTTCAGTTCGCGTTGTCCACGTTCTCTGGAGAAGAAATGGCGTCCAATTCCCGGTGGGTCGACGCATGAGGGGCCAATGAACAACCACTGGCCGGGCAGGAGTTTTACGGAAGATTTCAAGTTGTCGAATTTCAGGTTTTCTTGTCGGTTTTCCGGCATGAGATTGCCTGTGTTTATGACAAAGTTTCGTTTTGTATCTCCGTATTCGAGAATTGGTAAAATGTCGAATCTTACGCCGGACCCGTCAGGGTATGAAATTGCGGAGATTTCGACGACGCCGAGTGCTTTTGGAAACGCTTTTCCGCAGAATCCCGAGTCGTTCCAAAATACGGCAGCCTCAGGAAGTGGGTCGTCGTAAGTTTTGAATTTCACACTTTTGCCCGGCTGTAAAGCAATCTGCCACCTTTTAATCATTTGTTCAACGGTAAGGTCTTCGACGCCGACTTCAGTAATATTATTTGTAATCGAGGTCGGAGTTTCCGTTGTTCTTACGAGCAGATTTCCGGTTGATTCTTCGAGTCGCACTTTGTCAATTTCGAGTAATCTGGAAAGAGACTGCGACATTGAAACGCCTTGTACGCCGATGCGGAGTCCTTCTTTTGCCAGCCGTTTTCGCAGCTCGACTGGAATTACCTGTTCGTTTGTGCTTCCGTCCTGCCAGAGTGCGGTAAGAAGGTCACGTTGTTCGTAACTGACACGAATATAAACGTAATCGACAATGACCGCATCTTTGGGTTGTTGAGCCGGAGCGAGCGGTGAGCTTTGCTTCGTATTACCGTTGTTAGCGAGTGTTGGAATAAAAAACGAACAGGAACTGCACGCGCATACCATTACCGCTAAGACGCAAATTAATGTTTTTCGCATCATGAACGCAAATTTATATAAGCATGTCGGATTGGGTATAAAGTTAGAAAAACGCATGGGAAGAGATAAATACGAAATATATGTAAAACGGTCAAGCCCGAATTCCGAACACTGAGAATTTGCCAAAAATTTTATTATTGGTTAGCCGCCCGTTAGCCGCCGAGCCCTGCTCGGCGCAGTTCCTAACAGGAATGAAAAAATTCGCTCTTGACAAGATTGGTTTTTTTTATGTAAAGTTTCACTGTTCATATTTATTTTTGCTGATTACCGGATAAATTTTCCTGTAAAGAACAAAATTTGAACTGGAATTCTGCATATTTCAAAAAACCATAAACAAAACAAGGAAGTTGAAAAAATGAGACAATTTGAGTACGCAACCAAACTAGCGTTATCGTTACTGCTGTTAGCAGGAGTGAACGTTTCGTCTGTTTTTGCTCAAACGCAGAGGCAGCAGCCAAATCCGAAGCCGCCGCAGCAGCAAGTGCAGCAGACGAATCAAGCTGTAGGAAATCCCGGCGGCGCTGTTTCAATCCCGACAGTTAAAACAGTCGGTGCGAACATTCCAAGCAAAAGTAAGGAAGTGATTCCGGACATTCTTGCCGAAGTGAATGGTATCAAACTCACGAAAAAAGAGATTATGCAGGAAGCGTTTAAGCAACACTGCGAAGAAGTGCTCGACACACGAATCAAGTTAATGCTAATTGATATTGCTTGTGAACAGAATAATATTAAAATTACACGTGACGAAGAGACCGCGTTTATTGAAAGCATGGCTCGTCCGTTTAATTTGACGGTTGCTGATCTGCTGCAAAAGATCGTCGAGGAAAATGGTACCGACCCGGAAGTTTACCGAAGTGACACCATCAGGCCGTTGGTTGCGATTCGTAGACTCGCCGGCGCGAAACTCGAAGTGACACAAGCGGATATTGATCAGGAATTCGATAAAATGTACGGCCCGTCCGTGCAAGTACGCCAAATTCAACACGATTCGTTGGACGAAATCAAAAGTATTCGTGAACGTGTAGTAGCAAATCCAGAGTCGTTTGCTGCGGAAGCGAAAA
>JBOFQC010000489.1:0-3681 GCA_051660725.1 Thermoguttaceae bacterium | reverse complement strand
CGTTTCAACAACCAGAAGTGGAGCTTACAGACCGACAAGTTCGTGTTCCACTTGTTCAACTGGCGAAACACAGTACTATGAGGGCGGTTTCGGCGACCAAGCAGGCTGTAGCACTTGCGGCCCCGCAATGATGGTTGATGCTTGCGGTCCGATGTCATATCAAGAATACCCCGGTATGGATTGCTACAATCCGTGCGGCGGTATGATGGATATGGGATGCGGCGTTTTTCCGTACGCTCCACAACAGTGGTTCTTGGACGGTTGGCTCCAACAGGGTGTAATGGTAAATCCGAAATGGCCAGACAACCGTTCAAATGGTCCGTTGCGTTACACGGATCGGGCCAGCGATTACCAAATGAATCAATTATATTTGACAGCCGGTAGAATGGTAAACACCAGCGGTTGTTATTGGGATATTGGTGGACGTGTTGACTTACTTTACGGAACCGATTACTTTTACACAAGTGCACTCGGCTTGGAAACAGGTAAAGAAAGTGTTTTCGGAACGCCCGTAACCGATCCAACGGCCGCGGAACTAAAATGGAACTCCAATGACGGGTCGCGTCGTGGTGGCACAGCCGCTATGTACGGTTTGGCAATGCCGCAGCTTTACGGTGAAATACAAGCTCCAATTGGTACGAATGTTAAATTGGGCCACTTTTATTCTCCAATGGGACACGAGTCGGTAATGGCGACGCAGAACTTTTTCTACACCCATTCCTACTCGATGATGTACGGTGAACCGACGACTTTGACCGGTATGCTGATTTCGCAACGATTCACATACAATTTGACCGGTTACTTTGGAATCAACCGTGGTTGGGATGTATGGGATTCGTCGCTTAATAAAGTTTCGTACATGGCAGGTGCAAAATGGGAAAACGTATGTAAAACCACTTCGCTTGGCTTCCTTATCAATACCGGAGCTGGTTCGTACAGTCCTTATGACAATTCCGAAACTACAAGAACTAATTACAGTTTGATTTTCAGCCAGCAGCTTACACCGGCTTTGAGTTATGTGTTACAGCATGATCTCGGTATTGAATCGAACGCTGCCGCCGTATTTGAAAACGGAAACTGGGTCGCCAAAGACGGTGAATGGTACTCAATCGCACAGTACATATATCTGCAGGTTTCGCCAACAGTTGCGTTAGGTTGCCGTGCTGAATGGTTCAAAGACAAGAACCACACGAGAGTATATCCGTCGTTCCCGCCAGGAATTATCGGTGATGAATTCATCGATGTTTCGCTCGGTTTGAATTGGAAACCTACACCGTGCATCAATCTCCGACCGGAAGTTCGGTGGGACTGGGTCAATGGCGGAAAAAATAGTTCAATGGGAGTGTTCGACGATTTCTCCAGTAACAATCAATTCCTTGTTGGTCTCGACTTGGTTATCACTTTCAGGTAAACAGTTACCGATTATGGATTATGAAACGGCCTTGCATTGCAAGGCCGTTTTTCGTTTTAAACTAATTAACCTTAAACCTTACCTTTTTTTGCTAACCACAACTCAAGTTTGGCCTTCAGCCAGTCGTCGAACAAACGGGCACCTTGAAGTTTGCCGTTTTTACTTGCTGTCAGGACAGTTGGAATATGATACAGCGTTCCGTCTTTTAGCAGAAGTGATATACTACCTAACGGATGTAACGGCCGCAGTTCGCCGGTGTACCATTCACACAGTTGCATAAGCATTGCTTGAAAATCATTCCTCATTGAGCTTTCATAAATGGTTTCGATTTCGTCATATTTAACAACGATACTTCGTGACCTTTTTTTGTATCGGAACCAATGTTCTATTTCTCCTTTACCGAGCCGGAGCCGCCACTCCCAATTTCCGAATTCTCGAAGTAAAGTAGTAATAAGCATCAGCAACATAAACAACAAAAACGTGAAAGAGAATACAATTACAAACATTACCCCAAATGTTGGTTTTCCTTTGTTTAATTCATCAGCTAGAAGTATTATTGGCATAACACCAAGAAAACCGATGAAAAATAATCCTACGAAAACAAGGGTTGCGTAGGTTGCGATTTTATTAATATTACTAACACTTGGTTTAAAACAGATTTCCAACTCGTCTGGCGTTTCAATGCAGGATAAGCCGTCGCTAATCGGCAAATCAAAATGTTTTCCGTCTGTAGTAATAATAGAGCTGGTTTCGAATTCAGATGCACAGTTCGGACAAACGGAAAATTGCTTTGACAGGTTAATGTTTTCATGCCCGATCTCTTCGAAGCAGATTGGGCACAAGGTGTGTATTTCGTTCAAGCCCATGTGAACACCGCCAAACGTTACCAGGTTATCCGATACGTCGTCAATTTTTGAAAGAGGCAAGCAAGTCGAAGCCAAATAATGATTTGTTTCGCCGATAAGCCAGGCAACTGTTGACAAAGACGAAAATGTTAAGCTCGAATTGCATCCGATTAGAAATGACCGTTGTTTGCCCTTCCCGTCCCGGTAAAACAGTGCGAACATGTTCGTGAAAAAAATGCTTTCGTCGGCGTATTGCACATTTTGCCGAGGAACGAGCCGTTCCCATTTGTAAAATAAGCAGTTAATCTTCAGGCGGCACTCGTCGCGGGTTATTTGTATTACGCGGCGATCAAAAAACGCCCAAAAGATCAACAAAAAGAATATTATCGAAGGAATACAAAAAACTAATAACGCGCCAGTTGAATCTAATCTGTCATTTCGACATGCGGAATTCAGGAAAACCACAAACACTTCCGAAAACGTTTTGTCAGAACTCAAGCTATATGCATAAATTAAAGTCGATAATAACGTAAACCAAGAGATTATAAGTGAGATAAAAATGCCAACCGGCACAATTCCGAAATTGCCACCTTGCGTGATTGTGAACGTGTCACCGTTTCGTTCAATTTTTACTCTGCTTTGTTTAGGAACAGGTGTGCGTTTGAGTTCGGGAATATTGAATACGGTGTTACACTTCTGACATTGCGCAGTTTCTTTGTCGAGCCAAATATATTCGCGTGAAATAATCGAGTGGCATTTGCAGCACCGGAATTGAATCGAGTCTTCAGACGCTAAAGATTGGTTCCGATTCAATTCAATTGGCGGCACAATTCGCTCAAGTGTTTCGCCGCAGTATTCGAGATTTTCCAAAATTGCCCAGCCGGAGTCGGCATCAGTGCTTTTTCCTTTGCGAATGGAGATATTTTTCTTCGCAGTTTTAGTCGCGGATTCATCCGCTGTTTCAAGCGTAATTGCCGTTTCGTTTGGTGTTTCAACTGGCGGAACTCGCTGAAGAAATTCGTTTATGCGTTTAGATAACCAAACAGCTTCGGCGGTTGAAACGAGCCGAATATCTTTGGATGTCTTTCCGAAATTAAGCACCAGAAACGGAATTTGAATTTCGGAATTAAATCTGAAATCAACGGTAAACTCCGCATTTCGTTCATAAATCCGTGAACCTCTGAACCATTTGTATTTCCAGTCGTACCTGATGTACTGCGAGTCGATTCGCAAAGTGTGCTCGCAGTATTTCCACGACATAAATTTGTAACACAAAAATACGATAAGTCCGGCAACCGCAAGCAATACTAGTGCGTTGTCAGTATTTAAATTTAGGATATAGTGATTCGAGTTTTGTCCTTGCGTTATCTATCGTGAAGTGCCATTGGACGCCTTTTTGTTTTTCGTTGCACTGCATCGCCCAGG
>JBOFQC010000488.1:0-4071 GCA_051660725.1 Thermoguttaceae bacterium | reverse complement strand
CCGCTGGTGTCAAGTACTTTAATCTGGAACTTTTGACTGGCTAAAAGCATTATCTTACCAGTTTGCATTGCGGCCCCAAGTACTTCGATACGAGGCACGGATGCTTCGAATGGCTTCTCATTGTTAGCATCTGACGGATACGTCGCCAAATCACCAGACGTGCGTGTAGTTTCTGTGAATAACGAGTTATATTTCTCGCTCTTTAACAAAACGATTCGTATTTTCTCAGTTTCGTCAGCGGGCTTGAGCAGCTCGATATCAATTAACTGGCTCAAATTCGAATCAGGTGACGCCCCGCTGTTGACTTCCGATTCGTCCGGTGCCCAACCACGAACATTTTGCCCCTCAACGGAACAAACCGTGTAACCCTGCGGTAATGCGATCCTGAAAGATTCCGGACGCATTTTTGAATCGCCCGTATTTCGCAATGAAAGAACCATGTCCCAGTTCAATCTGAAACCGTCTTCCTGGACCACAAATTGAGCGTCTGACACCACTGTTAAGCTTTGGTCGACGACGCCTTCTTCAACTTTGGATCTCCATCTCCAATTGAAGAATCCGAGCGGTCCGAATGTTGCTTCAATGGTTTCATCTTGCGTTTTTGAAACAAATTTACGTCTATCATACATATTCAATGATATCACTTCAGTATTCGGGTCTTCTACCGTCAGCGAAATAGTAGAACATGGAAAATCAGGCACCGTACCTGCCACCATTCTCCAACCGCCCTGCCGTTGAACGTGGTAACGGAGGACAAGCGTAAGTTCATGCTTTCCTTTTCCTTCAACTTTCAATAACGGAGTTTGTGCATTGTCGCTCTGTTCTGTACCAAAAGAAAGTTTAGCAGTCTCGCCATCAAGTGTTGCGATTTCAACTGCTGCTCCGGCAATTTGAAGCGGTATCAATACTGGAGCATCAGTAAACAATTCGAAGTTAACGACACCTTTGACTGTGATAAAATCTGATGAAGTCAGTCCTTGCGATGTTTGCGCATCAGTTTCGGTTTCACTTTGTGAATTCGTCTGATTACCTGATTTGGCAGTAACCAAAAGCGTTTCATATTTCGCACTTGAGACCGCATACGGCACCGCAGGCTGTGTGACCTTCGCTTCGATTTTCTGGTTTATAGTATCTTGAAAACGCTGATACAGTTCTCGCGGCAAAATGATTTTCTGATCCGGATTACGTAAGTCACCGCTTTCAATCACACTTATATCACTGTTGTTTATCAAGTTTGTGTCATACGGAATAATCACGGCGTCATTTGGCAACACGATTTTCCCGTCATCAACAGTGGCGCCATTTATCAGCAACGCAAGTTGCTTGTCAACCGTCACGGCATTTGCGTTTTTTGACATTTCTTCAGAAACATTTTTATTATTTGGAGACGCCACCGTTGTTGGTACGACAATCTCATCGGCAATACACGTATTCGAAATTGTAGCCGTTGCAGCAAATGCCGAGACAATTAAAAACATCACTGACACCGCAGTTCCGGCAGAATTGGTGTTCCCGTTTTTGTACGGTTGTTCAATTGTGTTTGCGGATGCCGAAATCGCTGTTGACGCCTCCGCAGTCGCTCCAACTGGCACCAATTTAGCAGATATGTTACACATACAGTATTCCATAAGGGAAATTGCTTTTTTTGAAAATAACTTGGCACTGCCGACAATCAAAAACATCGGAACCACCACGACAAACATCGCATAAACTACTGCGTTTACAGTATTAGAATAAACTTCCAATCCCGGTATCAGAACCAAAATAGTTCCGAGTATTGCTGTGCAGAAAACCAAACACGCTTTCTTGCCGGTCGAGAGCGGAATGAAAATCAATCCAACCAGAATAGTTAATACCCATGCTATTATAACCGAGGTGCTGGCAAATTTTTTGCCAACGAGTTCAACTCGCAATTTAGTTGCGTCGGTATTACCGAGACCGATCTGTTTCACGCCGATCATATTTGAACTACCTAATTCCGACTTGACAACAATTGATACCGGCTGCACAGAGTTAAGCCGTTTTCCTCTTACTTGTTCTTTTTCTTTCGACATCAACGAGAAATAAGGCGCAGAATCAGGTGCTTGTGGTGGTACCGGCAAACCTTGTTGTGAAACTATGCCTGGCCTGCCGGCCTTATCTTTTTCTGGCAAAGATTGAGTTTTATTAGCAACGCCGCTCTTTTTGGAGCTGCTATCATCTTTTGTTTTAGCACTGGAAACTCTACCACTGTCACGTGCTACTGAATCCATTTCGTATATTTCTTCTTCATCCATAATTATTATAGACGAAAGTGTGGAGCTTGACTCCGGTAATATCTCATACATCTTCTTTTCGGTAGTTGAATACTTGGCGGCATCTGCCGATTTTCTATAACCATACGAAAAAGGATTTGTTTTGGATAGCAATCCGTTTGATGCCACTATGACGCCCCCACCGATATTTAAAATCGCTGGTTTAGGAACACGTACAAAGTTGTTTTTACCAGAACTGGCTTCGTCGACAGCGGCAATAAGTTGTCCATTTAACTTTGTAATACTGTACCCATCCGGCGGCACAACTGACCATTTCGTTTGAATGATCGGTATTTCCTTCCATCCGGTCTTTTCTTGTTCTGTGACACCACCTCGGTTGTTTGCGGAAGTGTTTTCCCTGATGTACAAATGCGGAATGCTCAGCGATGAGTGACGCAAAAGTTCTCCTGCATTTTCGGGTGATGCACATGTCGAACTGTAAACCATTTTGAGGTCTCTTACCCGAGCATCTTCGCTGGCCGGTATGTCGACGAGCAGTGCTGAGTCAGTTAGCTGCGGTTTAATTACCGTGCCATCAAGCGTGACCGACCAGAGATCGTCGTTTTCTGACAGTTCAATTTTCAGGAAAGTACCTTTGGTTTTCAACTTGTAAGTCACTTCACTGAGTGATTTCGAATCATTTCCAAGATGAACGGTAGCGTCAGAAGATTGCACAATTGTTGGTGTCAATGCGTAACCGCTGTTTCGGGTGCAAACTACCTGAATCGGCGAGTCCTGATTGCTACCGGAAATGATACCAACCAACATTGCACCCGGCTTGTACTCTGTCATCACCAATTCGCCTACGTCTGCGGTTCTGTACCCGGATTCATTTGAATCAAGCTGCAAATTCAATTCTTCATGACCTTCAACTGCAGTGATATCAGACTGCCAAACCACATTTTCTGCAATTATTTGCGGCAATTTAATTTCTGAATTCTTCTCGGATGTGATTTCGGGTATTTTTTGTTCTGTGTCAACAGTAAGCCAAAGTTCGCCTTGAATCGGTGTTAAAAAATCAACTTTCCAACGCTTGAACTTTTTTCCGTTGATATCAACCTGTTCACTTGTATACTCTTTGATCCTGGCAGCAATATTTCCACTGTTGGAATTTGTTACAGCTGAGTTTCGTAATCGTATATTTGGTGTTTCACTAGACGTTTCCGGCAGTAAAAAAGTTAACGTTGGCAATTCCGCTTCAGAAATATTGAAGTTCATTTCGTAATGCGAATTCAACAAAGTTGGCTGCAACTTGTGAAACGAATATACTTTAGCCGTAATTCTAGAGTCGATTTTTTCAACCGCGAAATCTAATTTGTAAGGTTGTCCCAAAAAACGAAACGCGACCTTATTGAAGCGTGTCGGGTTCTGATAAAATGCGTTTGACGCAGTTGTGTTCTTGGCGTCATCGATTGGAACCAGACGCATAACATTCTCCGGTATAATTGCCCAATCAGCAATTGTGCTGATTGTAATGACACCACTATCAGTTACGGCGTTATTAATACAAAACCGCGGAAATGCAAAGCTTTTTCTTGTCCAATCGCCGCTAAAACTGTCTCCCTGCTTTTTAGCGTTAATAATTATTTGGATCGATTCGTCAGGGTTGACGCCATAAGGCAGTTTAATTTTGTATGTCACGTTAAGATCATTAGGTGCATTAGCCGACTTATCAATTTTTTCTGCACTGCTTGCATCGTTACCGGATTTGCTTTCAGCAACTTCCTCGGAGCTGCTATCTTCATGTTTGACACCGTCATTCGCCTGGCTGGCGTTT
>JBOFQC010000487.1:0-3693 GCA_051660725.1 Thermoguttaceae bacterium | reverse complement strand
TTTCATTCGTATCAACAGATTCGCGTTTGTTTTTCGTCAACTCTTCAGCCAGCAAAATAGCTCGTTTCGGTTCGACATCGCAAATCCCGACGATTCGGCAGTCCGAACGATTTTGATACGCGGCGGCATGTTGCCTGGCAACCCAACCGGCCCCGTGAAATAGTACACCGTGCATGATTTTCCTTTCTTGTTTCCTTTTTTGCGATTCTCAAATTGCACTCGGTTTTGTGGCAGAAGTCGAATTATTTCGATTCCAATTTAAGCTCAAAATAGTTTTTATCTTTCCCACCTTTTACGACCTCAACTTCAATACCGGAAGTTGCGGGATTACTGTATCTTTCGGGAAATGGTGCAACGTAATTTCCGGTGCCTTCGCTACCTAACATTTGTGCCGAACCGGACATCGGTGGTGGCGTTTTCGGTGAAACCGCAACCCGATGTTTGCCAACAACTGCGCCATCACCTGCTTTTAGAGTGCCCAAGCTGAATTTTCCACTGGCGTCTGCGTGTCCAATAGCTCCGCGAGCCTCACCAACCGGGAAAAAATTAACCAGTGCCTCAATTGGCTCTCCATCTAGTGTAACAATTCCCGTGGCTGGTGCAAGATTATACGGAGATTTTGAGCATCCCGACAAAACGAAAGAAACGGTTAAAACTAAAAGTAAAGCCGTAATCCGTAAAACGTGGTTTGATTGTATGTTTTTTTTAATCATGATCTTATGTGTTTTAAAATTTACAGTAAAGGCTAAACAGTTTTTTTGTCGCTCAGTATGTTACGGCAATGCGAGCGACTCACCTGAACTGATCGTGGCGGCTGCCCAATACGTGTCCATGTTAACAGTTTCAGATATGAACCGCACAGAGGCGTCGGCAATTGCGAAGTTCGCGCCGCCTGTGTGATTGCTGTGGTATCCGTAGAATAAACGCCAATCTCCTGCAAAAGTATTTCTGCCGTCCGGTTGGTTTTTATATGTTTTGTGCAGATTGATCGGGTGTGCTGTAACCGCAAAAGTACCGTTTTCCACGAGCGTACCTTTAGCAGCGGTCCAATTCATGAGTGTTTCGCCAACCGCGATTGTGTTGGAGAGACCGTCAGTGACTTCAGAAAAACGTGTGAAAATGTGCCCGGGTCTTTGAGGGTAATTGACAAGATTACGTGGAAATATCCCGTTTCCAAACTCGCCATCACCGGAGTTGCCAGAGATATTCGGATCACGGCGGGGATTTCCGAACTTGCCTGAAGCATCGTATCTTTCATACGGCCCGGCCCAGAACATTGCGCCGTTACATACGCTATAATTTGTGTATGCCATTTCGCTGTTCCACCACCAAGCGTCATAAGCACCCGGTGCCATTTGCCCGGCGGAAAGTTTGCCGGAGCCGAAATCGCAAGACGGACACAAAAGCGGCGAAACAGGTTGGCGTGCCGCTTCGTAAGAATCTGTGATCTGGTAGTTCCAGACTCCGCGACCTTGAGTGAGAACGTCATACAATGCGGTTTGTTCTATAAAAGGGTATATTCCGAGCGTCCATTGTAAAAACGCTGTACCGGAATGATATGCACCATTTGGAAATGATTGGTGCGCATCGTTATAATTGTGCATTGCTAATCCGATTTGTCTTAGTTTATTTGCACATTGCATACGCCGTGCTGCTTCACGGGCGGCTTGGACAGCCGGCAGTAACAAAGCAATTAGAATTCCAATGATCGCGATTACTACGAGTAACTCGACAAGTGTGAAACCGTGAAATTTCCGCTCTCGCTTGATACTAAACAACTTTGAATGTATACGTGACATTTGCAGGCTCCTTAACTTGATGACAACATTATATAAAAAAAGTAAGTACAGATATTTTAAAAATTTAACCCTAAATCTTTCCGACGAAGTTAAACTGAATCGCAAAAGTTTAGGAGCACATGAGTTATCGTTTAGCACGCCATCTCAAATTTTTTTCGCAGATAAATAAAACCTGCGCTGAAATTCGCAGCAATTCTGGAAGATTGCAATCGATTGACCGACTGTTACAATATATGGTATGCTATATTATTAAAAGTAAAAAACCGTTTGAGTTTGTGTTTAGCACAATTTTTAACACTAATCAGTTAAGATTACGACACGTAAGATGAATCAAATTCTTATAGATCCATCACAAGAGCGGAGTATAATTGATTTCCGCCAATTAGGTTTTCGTGATGTGATGATCCTGGGGAAATACGTTTATATGAAAGCGCATTCACCTCTGGCCAGTCACGATCACGGTTCAATGCTAGAGATATGTTATCTCGTGGACGGACAACAATATTACCAGGTTGCCGACGATGTGTTTTTTCTTAACGGTGGTGAAGTGCTTTTGAACTACCCGCATGAGTTGCACGGCACCGGATTTCAACGTGAAGGACGTGGCACTTTGTTTTGGATGATTATCAGTCCGCCAACGCCAAAGAATTCGTTTCTCGGTTTGTGTCACGCTGAAGGGAAATTGCTGTGGGAAAAATTGTGTTCTCTTCCATCACGTCATTTTCGCTTAAAACAGGATGCGCGGAAGAATCTCGACATGGTATTCTCGCTGGTTGGTGTCAATCAGCAATGTAAAATTAATCCAGATGAGCCAGACGATAAATATCGGACTAAATTCAAAGTTTCTGATCAACCGACTTCTGAAATCGAGAAGCAATCATTCTTGTATATTGATGTAAAGAATCATCTGCTAAGATTCTTGATTGATTTGATTGATTCCGGAACAAGCGAAAAAATCAACTCTATTTCTGTGGAAATTCAAAACGCAATCAATTTGATTAGATGTAATACAAGTATTTTTTATACCATGAAGGCGCTAGCCAAAGCCACAAATTTATCGGAGTCCCGTTTTAAGCACCGGTTTAAGCATGAAGTTGGAGTCTCGCCGGCGGATTTTCAGCTTCGTGAGAAAATTAACACGGCGTGTAAATTGCTCATAACTGAAGATTTGCCAATTATTAATATCTCTTTGGAGCTGGGTTTTTCTTCCTCGCAATATTTCGCAACTGTATTCAGAAGATATATGGGGATGACGCCTGCCGAATACCGCTCAGCGGCGATCTCATAAACCGTTGTGACTCCTGATTGATTTGAATTTCTGCCTGATTCTCAATTGATTATCAATAATTACCAATGTTTAAAGAGTTTTGCGAAAAATATCGTCAGATTTACCATGACACCTTGTTAAATGACGTGGTGCCATTTTGGTTCCCGAATTGCGTTGATACTAAATACGGAGGTTTTTTCAACGCAGTCAGTCGTGATGGAACATTACTACACAGTGAAAAATACGCTTGGTTTCAAGGCCGAACTCTTTGGACAATTGCTTCGCTTTGCCGGAACGAAACTTTGGTGTCATCTTTAAGTACAAGGACACCAGCAGAAGATAACAGTGCCATTACTAAAGAAAAACTTCTTGATTGGGGAAAACAAGGATGCGATTTTATTGAAAAGTGCTGCGTTTCGCCAAATGATAAAGCGTTTTTATTACTGACGAGAGAAGGAAAGCCGCTCGAAAGGGCCACGAATTGGTATTCGGATATTTACCAAATTCTCGGTTTGTCTGCTTTCGCGGCACTGACAAAAGATGTGAATTTGGCTCAGAGAACTTTTGAGTATTTTGAACGTGTTCTTCCAGAACTCCAGTCGCCAAAAGATTTTAACGGCACACGAA
>JBOFQC010000486.1:0-2274 GCA_051660725.1 Thermoguttaceae bacterium | reverse complement strand
CAAACCGTTTCGACGCTTGTTGACGGAAAAAGTGAAAAGCCGAACTTGGCAGGTGCAAAACAGCTAGTTGGCAGAACCGCCTGTGACAGAATCGTAGCATTTGACGGCCCGGAATCTTTAATCGGCCAGTTTGTTGAAGTCAATATTACCGACGCTTTACCGTTTACATTGCTTGGAAGGATTTAATGACAATTGCGAAAATTCGAATTGTTTTGTGCAATTATACTGTACAACGCCGGTAAACATCATGGAATTTCGACTAGATGTTATTCAACATTTGCGATTTCTCAAAAAATTGAAAGTGACATTTTTTAAAATAATGTCATTTTCCGGGAAATCCCTGTTGACTTTTACAACAAATTGGGTAAGATTTCGCAAAATAAAGTTAAAGTGATAAAAATTTTAATTATTTGGAAATAGTTTTATATATAACCAATAAGTCAAGTTAATTACAATTATTAAGTAAAATGGCAGTTCCAAAAAGAAAACACAGCAATTCCAGAACCGGAACCCGTCGTTCGCACGACCACAAAACACCGGTTGAACGGACAAAATGTCCCGAATGCAGCAAAGCAATTCCTACCCACGTAATTTGCCCGAATTGTGGCTACTACATGGGTCGTCAAATCATTAAAAACGATTAGGTGTTAGGCCGTACAAAGATGCACGGTATTGCATTTCAGGCGTTTTGTTGATTTGTGCTGTTTGATTTCGCAAGTCGGACGTCTGAAGGTTTGGAAGTTTATGACTAACGCAAAAAGCAAATGGGAAAAATAGCCTTTTTGTTTGCCGGTCAGGGTGCGCAAACAGTCGGTATGGGCAAGGATGTCTACGACACCTATCCTGCCGTCAAAAAGCTGTACGATAAGGCAAACGACATACTTGGATACGATATAACTGAACTCTGCTTCTCGGGTCCGGCTGAAGAGCTTGATTCGACTGTTTGTAGTCAACCTGCTATATTTCTAACTTCAATTGCAGCGTTGGAAGCGTTGAAAGAGTCGAATCCGGCAGAATTCGACGCATGTGCAGCCGCTGCCGGACTAAGTCTTGGTGAATATACTGCTCTTGTTTTTTCTGGAGCTATAAGTTTCGAGGACGGTTTACGCCTTGTCCAAAAAAGAGGCGAAGCGATGCAGGAAGCGTCTGATGCCGTGCCGAGTGGAATGGTAAGTATACTCGGATTGGACAAAGAAAAAATCGAAGTTCTTTGCGAAAAAATACTTAGCGAAAACACGAACGGAGGCGGTGTTTTAAGGATTGCAAATTATCTTTGCCCCGGAAACATTGTAGTCTCTGGCACCATATTGGAATGCGAAAGAGCTGCCGAACTCGCGGTGTCTGAAGGTGCAATGAAAGTGGTGCCACTTGCAGTTGCCGGAGCTTTTCACACCCCGCTTATGCAAAGTGCTGTTGAAAAACTAACGGAAGCTCTTGGCTCAATTGAAGTTAAGCCGCCGCGTGTTCCGGTTGTCAGTAACGTAGACGCATTGCCGCATTCTGATCCAAACGAAATCAAGCAGGTTTTGCTTAAACAAATTGTGCAGCCTGTCCAATGGGAAGCGTCGGTAAGGTATCTTATCGGGCAAGGTTTTGACCAGTTTTTTGAGATTGGTCCGGGCCGGGTTTTACGTGGTTTGCTCAAACGAATAGACCGTAAAATTGAGTGCAAATAGAGTACAAAAAATGAATTCGATGTTTTAGTCGTAATTTAAGAATTGCGACTAAACAATGATGTACAATTTTAATTAGGCTGTGTACTAATAGCCCTAACCAAAATAATTGCTGATGTTAAAAGTTGATCTTGCTGGCAGAGTTGCGGTTGTGACCGGTGCGACACGCGGAATCGGGCTTTCAATTGCACAGTGCCTTGCCGCCTCTGGTGCCAAAGTTGCATGCATTGGAACAAACACCGAGCTTTTGGCTCAGGAAGTCGAAGGAATCCGCTCAAATGGTGGCGTAGCTGAGTCTTATGCTCTTAACATCACAGATTCGGAAGCCGTAGCGACGACTACGAAAGAAATTCTGGCAAAGTTTGGCAAAGTCGATATTTTGGTCAACAACGCCGGTATCACAAAAGACATGCTTATTCGTCGTATGACCGACGCAGAATGGGATGACGTGATTGCAGTCAATCTTCGCGGTGCGTTTCTTATGACACGTGCTTTTACGGAGCCGATGAGAAAAGCGAAATACGGACGAATAATCAACATTTCAAGTGTAAGTGGCTTAATTGGAAATAGAGGACAAGCGAATTATTGTGCCTCGAAAGCA
>JBOFQC010000485.1:0-3012 GCA_051660725.1 Thermoguttaceae bacterium | reverse complement strand
CTCTTCTGCTGATTTGGTCTTAACTGCTCTTATAAAGATATATTTTGAAAGATAATCGATTGCTAAGAAAATATACCTGTTGCCTGATGATGACTCCGTGAGCGGACCGATAGTATCTAACCCAATACGCTCAAAGACTTCCCCTATAAGAAGAGGGTAATTGAATTGAGGTGCTCTTCCATCATTAAATATTAGGCACTCACTGCAATTCTGAACGATCTCGTTGACATCGGTTCTCATCGTGCGCCAGAAAAAATATTTTTTCAAAGACTTATATGTATTTGATGGAGATGCATGTCCAATGTTGGCATGATGCTCGAGAATGATTTCTTTCTTTTTGCGCTGTGTATCTGGGTCGTTTAGATTAAGGTCGTAATCACCCTTCTCTGTTTTGAATATCGTGTTGATTGCATTACGGCTCAATGCGTCCGCTGCTAAATTTTCTCGACCGGGTTTGTGGCAGATTGTAAAGTCAAATTCTTCCAGTCGCAAGAGAAATCGTGTCAGTCTGCCGGAAAGGTCTTTCTTCTCTTTTATATATTGCAGAGCTCTGTTGTCGGTGTAAACGATGAAAGGTAAAGAGAGGAGATAGCACTTCCAAGTTTTCAACGCGTAATCTAATCCAAGAGCTTCAAGCTCATAAGCGCAGTAGTTTTTTTCGTAGCTATTGCAAGTTCGACTGGCGTAAGCTATAACATGTTCGTGATTGAACTCACCCGTTTGTGCCAAAATTGCTCCCAAGCCTTCGGCACAGGCGTCGATGCGAACAATAAATTGTTTTGACATATCTGGTATCCTTAAGATTGGCGATTTTATAAGCAGCGATCTAAGCAAATCAAAGCAATTTTGTTGTTCATCTTTCCAGCAGTATGCGACATCTTTTTTCATTATCTTATTCAAAGGACCCACGATTTTAGCAAAATTCTCAATAAATCGTCTGTAATATGAGACCAGCCCTATGAACTGCTGTATTTGCTTTTTCGTTTTCGGGATTGGATAATATCGAATTGCATCAGTTTTTTCGGTTGAAATTGTTATACCATCTTTCTCTACTATGTAGCCGAGATATTCTATTTTGTTTGTGAAAAATTCGCTTTTTTTGTAATTGATCTGTAAGTTGTATCTACGTATCTCTCTTAGCACATCTATGACATTTTTAAGGTGGTCCGTTTCCGTTCGACTATAGATGATAACGTCGTCTAAGTAAATAAGCGAAAATTGCCAATTGGATTGGTAAAAAATGGTGTTCATAATATGTTGGAAGGTGCTAGGAGCATTTGTTAGCCCAAAAGGCATAACATTGAACTCATAAAGCCCTATATGTGATCGGAACGCGGTTTTCTTTTTGTCTAATTCATTGATTGGCACATGCCAATAGCCGTTTTTCAAGTCTATTTTTGAAAAAAAATTTGCATGCTTGAGACTATCAATAGTGTCGTCAAGTCTTGGAATTGGATATCTATTTTTAATTGTATGCCGGTTGAGAATTCGGTAATCAATGCAAAACCGCGTAGTATTATCTTTCTTTTTCACCAATACAATTGGACTACTATATTCAGAAGAAGACTCACGGATAACGTTATGTTGCAACATCTCGCTGATCTGTTCTTCGATCTTTTCTTTATCGCGCAAATTGGTGCGGTATTGTTTTGAGCATATTTGCGGGGTGTCCTCTTTTAAAACTATTTTGTGTTGTAACGGAATGCATTTTTGTTCAATTTTTTCGCAGGCTAACTCGTTAAGCTGAACTTCGAATTTCTTTTTTGAATTTTCATCTCCCTTAAATGATGCGAGAATTTTGCCTGGCTCAAACGCACAATCGAACGTTGATGGATCAAAGATGGCAGCACCTTCGCAAATCTCAACAGAAGCTATCGGCGTGCAAGAATAAAGATGTTGTGTTTGATATGAGAGATTCGCAACCATCAACGTCTGAATTGGTGATAGTGCATCAAAAATTCCTTTGGCAACGTGCAATTCCGGATGAAATGATGAAACGAAAAAAATGCTGCCGGATGGAACTGAGACATAGTCGAGCGCTTGTATGTTCACCTGGTGGGTTGAAAACGGCTCGAGCGTGATGTTTTCCGCAGATTTGAGAATAAAAGATGATTGTGAACCTTGCGTGTTTTCGGTCAATGTATGTGACCTATAGATTTTGTCTGTACTTATTGGAATGCTTGTCGTGTTTCCGTCGGAAGTCAATGTCATACTATTGTTTTCGTATTTAATCATTGCGTTGTATTTTTTTAGAAAATTGACACCTATAAGTAACGTTTGTGCTGCTTCAGGTAAGACTATCGCATCACAGTGAAAAACTTTGTCGGCAATTCTAAGTGGTATACCGCTTACGTTTCCATGTGATTTTGCAGTTTGATTATTGGCTAGCAATAAGTTTTCTTGGTGTGCGATATTAATCGGGAGACCTATTTTTTCTGCAAAAGACTTAGAAACTACACTAAAACTTGCCCCACTATCAATTATCGCACAAGTTGGCTGATTATGGATTTCAAAAATACACTTAGTGATATCAAATTCTTTGGTCTCGTAGGTAGTCAACGTGTTTATTGGTCGATAGTTTTCAAGGGCTTTTAAGACTTCATCCACTAGAGCTTCGTTTTTCCTTAAGGTACGGAAAGCGTCAAAATCGGGCGATAACAACTGCCAATAGCCGTTAAGTTTGGTATTATTTTTTGGTAAAGTTGCCGCCAAATCTGCCACCTTTCCCTCAATCCTTTTGCCCAGTAGCTGCTCGATTCGTCGAATTTTAGTTATTACGGGGTTTGCCGTATCGAATCCCGTTCTTGCATTATTGTATTGATAACTTAAGTTTGCTTGAGCATTTGACTGTGTGGACAGTGCCGGATTAGGTTGGTATGAGCGATATAGTTGACATTCAGAGCTTCGATGACCGGAAGCTCGACAATTTGTGCAAAACGGGGAATTGAATCTCATATTTGGATTTATAGCATTAAGGCCTTTCATTGAGTCCGTCAGTATGTCTATCTTATC
>JBOFQC010000484.1:0-11835 GCA_051660725.1 Thermoguttaceae bacterium | reverse complement strand
CGCTTACCTGTTCAACTTGCGTCGTTATTGAATTGAGCGAATCAGATGTTTCTTTGGCAACATTTCCACCTTCATTGACGTATCTAATTGCTTCTTCAATCAGAGTAGCGGTTTCCTTAGCGGCCTTAGCACTTCTTGCGGCAAGGTTACGTACTTCTTCAGCAACGACGGCGAACCCTTTTCCGTGCTGTCCAGCCCGTGCGGCCTCAACAGCGGCGTTAAGGGCAAGCAGGTTCGTTTGAAACGCGATATCATCAATTACTTTAATGATGTTTTTGATTTGGCCCGCACTCTTTGTAATCGAGTCCATTGACATCACCATTTTGTCCATTTGCTCACGTCCCTTTGACGAACCTTTACGAGCAGCATTTGTGAGCTGTTCAGTTTCGCTCATCTTTTGCGAACTGGATTCGTTCTGCGAATTAAGGTCTTGAACAGTCGAATTAATCGCGGACAATTCCTGGGCACTGGCCTGCGAATTATGCACGATAATATTGTTGGCGTCGGACAGTTCGTGACTTTCGCCAAGAATCTTTTTCGCACACTGAGACATGTGTCCAATCGAATCATAAAGTGCGTATCTCATGTTGATCAACGCGATACCAAGCGAATCATACTCGGATGTAAGCGGAACCCACGATGTCAGGTTGCGTTTAGCAATCAATTTAGCGACTTCCGTTTTTTCTTTCAAGGACGCGGATATTTTATTAAATGAAGTCGAAACAATTCCGATTTCATCCATTTTCTTAACTTCCAAATTAACGTCGAAGTTTCCACGAACCAATTCTTCTGAAGTATCGGCCAAAACTTGCAGCGGCTTGAGCACTCCATGAATTACAAAAAGCAAATACCAAGTACAAACACAAAGAACGGTAATTAAAACAGCGGAATAAACCCACATGCGTTTTGTGTACTTAATGTAATCTTTTTGTGATTGTTCAGCAGATTCTTTAAGTTTGGTTTCCATGTTGCCAAGTTCGCCGAGCAGTGCGTTTGCGGTCGGGGAAATTTTTTCTTTCACAATTGCAATTGCGGCTTCCGGTGCGTCTGGTTTCCAAGCTTGTAACAGTTCTCCGCCTAATTCGTGTATTTTCAAATGGTTCGCTTCAATTGCATTGTAAAAATTATGAACCTCCAGCGGCATAGTACCAATTGTATCCTTTGCTTCGCCGTAATACCATTTTCCGAAATCGCACTTGTGTCCGTCTGTGCCGATTTTGATTTCTGGATTTTTACTTAAAACCGCTTCGTTCACAGTACGCAACCATTTCAGGTGCGCACTTTGAGCAGCAACAACTTTACTTACAAAAGTAAGGTCGTTTGTGTGGTCTAGTGAGGCTAAATGAATTTTATTCCACGTGGAATATCCCGAAATGGCCAGAATAACGATTAATAGCAACCCACACAATTCAATTGCGTGTATTTTATGACTTATTTTCATTGGAAAAAACAGGTAACAATTAAAGTGTATATTTTATATTTTAAATTTTTCGATTAATTTCTGTAAATGTGCCGCTTGAGCACTCATTTCATGCGAGACACTCGCGGTCTGTTCAGCGCTCGCTGTGTTTTGCTGCGTAACTGATTCAATTTGGTTCAAGCCGTGTGTCATTTGAGCAACACTTTGTGCCTGTTCATTGCTGGCTTCGGCAATTTCGCTTATTAATCCGGCAACTTTGGTGGCTTGCTCAACAATTTCATTGAGCATTTCAGCGGTGTGCGAAGCGATTCCGGCACCGTCATGAATCTGCTTACTGTTATTTTCGATCATTTGCGTTGTTTCGGCAGCTGCTTTAGCACTTCTTGCGGCCAAATTGCGCACTTCTTCGGCAACGACTGCGAACCCTTTACCATGTTGTCCGGCCCGTGCAGCCTCAACGGCGGCGTTAAGAGCCAACAGATTCGTCTGGAACGAAATGTCGTCGATAACCTTAATGACTTTCTGCACTTCGAGTGAGTTCTTGGTTATCATTTCCATTGACTCAATCATTTGCTGCATCATTTTCTGCCCACTTAGAGCGGTGTCATTCGCTTCTTTCGCCAAAAGGTTCGCTTCAGAAGCATTTTTGGCGTTTTCTTTCGTTTTATTTCCGACTTCGTTCATTGAAGCAGAAATCTCTTCAATGCTTGCAGCGGATTCCGTAGCCCCTTGCGACAACGTTTCACTTGCCGACGCAACTTGTGATGCGCCCGATGTTACCGATTCGACGTCTCTTGCGAAACTTTGCAGTACTTCTCGTATCTGTGCAATCATGTTGTCGAGTGATTTGTTCATCTCGTCTTTATCACCACGAATTTTGGTTTGCACGCACCAGTCACCGTTTCCGAGAGCAACTGCAACTCGTTCGACCTCTTTCATTTCAGCGATGATATCACCGAAAGAGCGTGCCATCTGCCCGACTTCGTCTTTGCGATTAAGGTCGCGTTCCTGTATCTGGAGATTAACATCTCCTTCTTTGGCAATATAAGTCATTGCCATTACTGTCCGTGACAGACCTGATGTTATTTCAAAAGAAATGACCAAGCATAATGTTAAACCAATAACAAATGAACCAAGCGAAATCACAATCAACAAATACGTAGACCATTTTTCCGCCTGAACTGCACCCACCCTGGCGTCATTGAAACCTGTCTGGGTTACACTCGACAATCCCGCAAGCAGTGTGTCAAGTTGCATTGATTTTTCGTACATTTCTCGAATAAGAGCATCCACATTATTATAGTTATCAATTGAAATGTCCAAATATTCAAGAAACTTTCCGAATTTTTCCTGCATTACTAAAACTAATTTTTTAGCATCTTCATCAGGAGCAAAGCTCGAAATGTCAACGCGTTTCAAGCAATCGGCTCGATAATCTTTGTAATCTTTGTTTGCCTTTTCACGTGAAGCAGGTGTTTTGGAAATCGGCACATCCCGTACTGCCCGGCCCATAATCCAGCGTGCTACAACGGCCCCTTCAACTTTTCGAATCCAATCGCAAAGCAGTACTGGTACGTTATCGTTATTTAATGCCTTCTCCTTTTCTTCGCGGGTATTACAGTCATCTTCAACCGCTTTCAATGCGGCTTCAAAATCTTTCGCACGAGCACGTCGAATCTGGTCGTCTTCATTTTGCTTTTTCGTGGCAGCGTAAAGTTTATTTACAGTTGCTTCGTATGCGGTCAATTGAGTTTGGAACGTGTCCCACTGTTCGCCCGGCAATTCGTCCTTGAACTTGGTGTTGATCGTTTCCAGGTTTGTCTTCAGGTCGGCAAGAATCTTTTGGCTGCGTTCGGAAGCTTTTTCGTCTTCCATTACAGCGTTGTTGATTGTTACAGATTGAGCGTCCCGCATCAATTTCTGTATGCTCTCAATATTCTCAAACAGAACCCATTCCTTTTCAATTTGGTTTATTCCCTTAAGAACTAGTGAAAGTCCGAACCAACCTGTAAATGTAGTACACAATAACAACACAAGCAGTACTGCGGAATTCAAAAACAGTTTGCGACCAATTGAAATATTTGCTAACATGGTAAAAAAGGAATAGGATTTTATTTCAGGATTTCTTTGTTATTGCATAATGTTGGTAACAATTGTTAGCCGCCGAGCCCTGCTCGGCGTTTTTCCCCCCGGAGCAGGGCTCCGGGGCTAACTCTGCAAATTAAATCTTAAACTTGGCAATTAATTTCTGCAGATTTGCTGCCTGCGAACTCATTTCGTTTGAAACGCTTGCGGTTTCTTCAGCGTTTGCCGTGTTTTGTTGCGTTACGGCGTCAATCTGGTGCAAACCTTGCGAAACCTGCGAAATGCCTTGTGCTTGCTCGCTGCTAGCGGTTGCGATTTCACCTATCAAATTGGCTACCTTTGTCGCTTGCTCAACAATTCCGTTAAGCATGTCCGCTGTTTGCGACGCGATACCAGCACCTTCATGAATTTGCTTGCTGTTATTTTCGATCATCTGTGTAGTTTCAGCGGCAGCTTTTGCACTCCGTGAAGCAAGGTTACGGACTTCCTCGGCAACAACAGCGAAACCTTTACCGTGCTGTCCGGCCCTAGCGGCTTCAACGGCGGCGTTCAGAGCGAGCAGGTTCGTTTGGAACGAAATGTCGTCGATTACTTTCACAACTTTTTGCACATCCTGCGAATTTTTAGTAATCATTTCCATTGATTGAATCATCTGCTGCATCATCGTCTGTCCACTGACGGCGGTGTCATTTGCATCTTTCGCGAGTTTGTTCGCTTCCGTTGCGTTTTTCGCATTGGCAGTTGTTTGTCCACCAATTTCGCTCATTGAAGCGGTGATTTCTTCGATACTTGCCGCTGATTCGGTTGCTCCTTGCGAAAGGTTTTCACTTGCTTCGGCAACTTGCGACGCACCGGTAGTAACTTGATCAACCGACTCCTGAACCTGATGCAGTGCGTTGCGAACAGAGAGAACCATTTCGTGTAATGAAATGTTCATCTGGTCTTTATCCGTTTTAATTTTAACGTCAATTGTCCAGTCGCCGGCGGCAAGTTTCTCGCCCATGTTCGTAACGGCTAAGTAATCGCCGAGAACGTCTTTCATGCCTTGGGCAAGATGTCCGGTTTCGTCTTCACGGCTGAGCAGATTATCGGAAACACGGACGCTGATGTCACCTTCTTTGGAAAGTTTTTCCATGATCTTGGTAATAGCCGTGATTCCTGACACAATATCTGTGCGGAGAATAAATCCGAAAACCAAGCCAATAATCGCTGAAATGCAAAGCGTTACCAACAGTATTGTCGAAGCAAACGTATTTGTTTTTTTCACAGCGTTGCCGCAATTTTTCACTTCGTTCTGAATGGCTTCAAACATTTTATCGCAACTGCCACCCAAGCTTTTTGCAAGAGAAGCTTGGAGGTCGTCTAACCTCAGCATGTCCATATTGGCGGTTTTATTTGCCGCTATCATATCAACCCAGGTTTTTACGGATTTACGTGATTCGTTGACGGCATTTTTTCCTTCATCTGTTTCAAGCATTGGCAACAGGTTTTCAAGACCTTTGTCGACAGCAGCCATACTATCTTCCAACTGTTTTTCAGAAGCGTCCCGTTTGTCTTGGTTCATGATATTTAGTTCATAATCACGCGTATAAACACGTGCTTTATATGTGTCGAGAATGACCGCATCAATTGCTTGTGCGATATGTACCCGACTTATAGGGACAAGGGCTTCTTTTCTATCTTTCACATCAACGGTAACTTCACTCCCGTTGGCATCTTTATAAGTTTCTGCTTTTGTTCGTGCTTCGACCATGTCGATTAGGCTTGTCAAGTTATCATTTGCCGTTTTCGCAGCGGCCAAACGAGTTCCTGCTGAGCTGTTTTTGTTATTTAATGTCTTAACATATTCTATTTGCGAATCCCTGAAAGCGTCGGCATCTTTTTTTACCGCTTCAAGCAGTTCATTCATTGTCGTATCATTAGAATCATAAGCGTGGTATTTAACTTTCGCATCTTCTATCTTTGCGTCAATATTTTTGATCGCTTCCATGATTACGTTGTTGTTTTCTTCTGTCGGAGCGTAAATATACATCGACGCATAAAGCTGAGCTTCGTCTACCGAGTTATTTATCTCTGAACCAATAGCACTAATTACGGTCAAGTCCTGCATCTTTTGTGTTTCGTGAGCAACCTGACCGAGGTAATACCAACCTACCAATCCCGTAATAACAGTTAAGATTGAAAGAAAAATAAAACCAGTTAATAGTTTTACGCCGATTGAAAATCTCCTGAGCATTTTACATGTTCTCCAATAAATTATTATAATTTGTAATTTGACTAACCGCATCTGCAAACCGCACTTGAAGCAAATTTTTCAGTGCTGATACAATAAGATAGAATACTTTTGTATTATTTAGTTACTTTTTTCAAATTTTTAATGAGTAAAAACGACCAAAAAATCGCGATTATACCGGTTATTACGGCCAAGGCATGGCAAAACGCTCCTGAAAGATTCACCAAATCGAATTGTTTATTTACCTTAAGTGTAATAATAGCTTCACTAATGAGAATTCGAGCTAAAGATTACTTAATCACTGACGTTTAGCAATTGTTTTACAACCCGGAGATTTGAAAAAATTTGGTCCAGACTTTCCACAAATAAGACAAATTGAGTCATAAAATTCTTGGAATTGAGGATTTTTTTTGCCACTACAGAATGCGTGCAAAACTTCAATTTTAATCCGAACATACAACACAATTATTTTTTAAGTGGAACAAAATTTATTTTAGGTTTTTTTGAAGATTACGATGAATTTTTCTCCGGCAAAAATATTTCTTGCACGGAATATTGCTTCTCGCAAAAGAAATAAAATGATGAAAATCATGTATTTTTTTAAGAAAATTAAATTTTTCATGTAAATTGCGTAAATAATTATTGCTGTTGGGCAACTATATCTGTGTGGTTGGCAAGTAAAAAATTTTTAGAGTAAAATTTCCCTATTTTGGATTTTATTACTTGCATTTAAAAAATTTCGTGATAGAATATGCCTGTAATGGTTGTGATAAATACCGACAACATTACGAAATGTTTTGATAACATGTAGTAATTTGACATATTGAAATTAGCCGCCTATTTCTGCTGGGATTCCTGCCCCATCCCGCGGTTTGGGCGGCTTTTTTTGCGCTTTTCCGTAATCCTTGTTTCGTTTCGGGTGACTCAAACGTGATTGACAAACACGCACTTGGTTCAGTATTATCTGTTCATGCTCAGCCAGCCGCAAAGAAAAATGAAATTCGCGGACTTCAGGCGGATGCCTTGAAAATCTGTGTTACTGCCGCTCCCGAAAAAGGGAAGGCAAATAAAGCGTTAATCGAACTACTCGCAAAGTCGCTTAAAATCAAAAAATCACAGATTGAACTATTAACGGGCGACACGTCCCACCAAAAAAAATTCTTGTTTACCAATGTGGCTCCTGAAGAATTAAACGACAAAATTCAACCGTTCTTAAATTAAGGGCGGAACTGTCAATAACCTCGACAAATGGGGAGAATTCGGCAGCGGTATCCTTACCCCATCGGGGTTGCAGAATGGTAGAAATGAACGGAACAGGAACGCCCAACCCCAGCGGGGTTGGATATTCGAGGATGAATTCCTTGCTACCAATCCGTACCACCTACGGGTGTAAAGAGTCCATAACTACCGTTACAATTGTAAATGCTATTCTTTTGCTTTTCCAAAGTAGCATCGGGGCTTGTTTTCTGGCCTGTTTCAGCTTATTATACTGTATAGCTATACATTATAAGAACATGTGCTTTTGAAAGGTAGCTTCAGAAGTGGTGTTTTATTTTATACACTAAACAAGCAATGAAAGATCGCAATCTATTTCTAGTTTTTATCGTTTTTATCGGAATTTTTTGTGTTTGGTTCTTCTTTACTTCTGGTAACTCAAACCAATCGAACAGCGGAGCCAATACTTCCGGTGAATTGTCAGGGGTTCAATCGCAACAAAACGAAGACGCATTCAAAAACGTTTTCGAATTGTACAACACCTTGGAAGAGACTCCGCTTTTACGTGGATTTTCCAGCGTCAGCCGTGAACTGCAAACCGTTGGACGCCTCGACAAATGGATCGCAAACAGGTTGGAAGATAAAATATGGAAAAATGACGTTTTCTTCGCAAACTTAGAAGAAAGTTTTCGTTCTGCTGACGAAAAATTTAATCAGATAAGTAGTGTTTTTTCAGCTCTTCAAAATGATGATAACAATCAGGTTGGGCAAAGCGAACTGGATAAAGTTCTAAATCTGATGTACGAGCTTTCAACCGAAATGAAATCCATTTCCAGCGATACCAGTATAAATTTAGACGCTGAAATAGCGAAACTGGAAAACCTTGCCGCGAGATTTGCCAGAGTGAAAAATGGTAGAGAAGCGGCATCTTTAGCACGTTCCGACCAAGTAAAAGCTGAAATTGCCGGTGTCGTTGAAATCCAAGATGCGTTTGAAAAGTTTTCGGATCTGCTGAATATCAGAGATTTTGATTTCCAAGCGTCGGATGCCGACCATTTCAAAGACGTTGTTTGGACTCGTAATATATCAAGCTGGGCAAAAGGCGACAAACAAAATCCTCTTGATAGAGCTGCGGCACTTTTCGATTGGACAATACGAAATATTGATCTGCGCGACGACATGGTTACACTGCAAGACGGCAGAAAGTTCCCGTCTCCGCCGCAAGCCGTTTGGCAGACCCTTTTGCTCGGAAGCGGTACACAATATGATCGCATTTACACTTTTATCGAACTACTACGTCAGCAACGTATTGACGCTTGTGTTTTGAGTGCCAGAGAAGACGATTCACCCGATTCGGATTACATACCGTGGGCTGTTGGCGTCCTTATAAGTAACGACAACGGTGAAAGCTATCAGATGTACCTCTTTAGCCTGACTTATGGGGTGCCCATTCCCGGCCCGAATGGTATTAAGCTCGAAAGTGAAAAAGATAATTGCGGAATCGCTTACAACGACATTGCTACTTTTTCGCAGGTAATTGAAAACGATTCGTTACTTCGCGCTTTGGACTTGGATGATTCTCCGTATAAAATCACATCTGAAAAAGCGAAAAACTCGTTAATACAAATTGCTACATCGCCGACAAACGCTTCGCAGAGAATGTGCCTGATTCAAAAAGAATTAAGCGGTGAAGAAGCAATGGTGCTGTACCAATCGTACACAGATCAAGCGGAACGTTTAGCAAAAGTGCCGTATGTGATGGAAGTTAGCCATTGGTTGTATCCGATTAGTGTCGCTTTCGAAAGAATTGCGTTTCCACAAAAACTCGATATGGCAATGCTGCCATTTCACGCAATGGAACCTAAAACGGAAAATACTCAGAATGATAAAGCAAATAATAAAGACGCTCAAGATACTCGGGAAAGCGCTCCCGTTATTGAACTCGGAAGAAGTGGTGACAACCGTGCAGAAAGATACCCGCTCTGGTCCGGGCGCATCCTCTTCTTCAAAGGAAAACTAATCGGAGATGAAAGCGCAATGGTATTTTACCAAAGTGCGAGAGTATCCGAAAGAAAGTTGGAGGAACTTGCCCGAAGTAAAAAACAGCCGATTTCACCGGAAATGTTGAGCGTTTACGTAATCGCCAAAAGATACGCAAATTTCTGGATTGCACTTGTATGTTATGACGCTGATAAACTTCTGTCCGCAAAAGAAACTCTCGAAAGAGAAGAAAAAGAAGTTATTACCATGTCCGGTTTACTTTGGGCAAACGCAATTGCTTACAACTTGGGCCGCTGCTGCGAACGGTTGGGCGAATACGACAACGCAATTGCCCAATATACAAAATTCCCGTTCGCACCCACAAATAAAGAGTGCGGAATCCGCGCGAAATGGCTGAAACAACTGCGTTAAAACTAGATGTTTAATATCCTTTTCCCAAAAATCAAGGTGCAAAGTGTTCTCGATTTAACTCCGCAAAAGTTAAACGAGCTTGGAATCCGTTCACTTCTGTTGGATGTGGACTGCACTTTGAAAGCGTATACAGCAACGGCAATTGCACCGGATATTGCCGAGTGGCTCGAAGTAATGAAGTCAAACGGCGTCGGACTCTGTCTGCTTTCCAACGGTTTTGCACGCCGAATAGGTCCGTTTGCCGAATCGCTTGGTGTCGACTTTGTAGCTCCCGCAGTAAAGCCGTTTACAAAGGGTGTTAAGAGAGCGATTCACAAAATGAATTTCGTTCCCCAAACAACAGCGTTAGTCGGCGACCAAATCTTTGCCGACGTTTTAGCTGCCAATTTATCTGGTATCACGAGTATTTTAGTCGAGCCTATAAAGCCGGAACTGGAACCTTTTTTCGCCCGAATGAAACGCCCATTTGAAAAACTGTTTCGCTAATGAGTGACGCCCCTTTCACAAAATCGTTTAATGGAAACTCGTTTGTTAAATTGGTTCAAGCCGTTTAATTCATGTGTAGTCGCTTTTTCTGGTGGACTGGACAGTAGCGTCGTAGCCAAAGCAGCGCAACTTGCTCTTGGAAACAAAGCCGTTGCCGTTACGGCATACAGTCCCAGCAGTTTTGAAAACGAGCCGAAACAGGCGGCGTCACTTGCGGAATTTATTGGTGTCAAGCATATTCTTATTGAAAGCGACGAGTTCACCGACGAGGATTATCTGCGTAATGATAAGATGCGGTGTTATTTCTGCAAAAAAATCAGGTTCCGTGCTATAACGAAGCTTGCGGAAGATATGAAAATCAAACTCGTGCTTGACGGTTCAAACGCTGATGATTCATCTGATTTCAGGCCGGGAAAACAAGCGGCAAACGAACTTGACGTAAGAAGTCCGCTAGCAGAACTCGGTATTTCGAAAGAACAGGCACGTGATATCGCGAGAAAATGGGGATTACCGAATTGGAACAAACCGGCTCTGCCTTGTCTTAGCACACGTGTTGCTTACGGTCAAAAACTTAGTGCCGACATCTTAAGAAAAATCGAAAAAGCTGAAACCGAACTTATTCATTTGCTCGGCTCGAAGCATTCGTCATGTCAACTTGGACAACTTCGCGTGCGGATTCACGGTGACACTCTTGTCAGAATCGAAGTGCCCACGGAATTAGTTGAAAGCGGTTGTGTTCCGGAAATCCGTGAACGAATAGTGACTTTTATTAAAGAGCTAGGATTCACATTTGTTACCGTTGATCTACAAGGTTTCCGATCCGGCAGCATGAACCAACTCGGTTTAAGGTAGGCGATGTAATACATAGTTCACGGTTATTGTGTTTCCCGACCCGGAGGGTCATACAATCAATAGCCCAGGGTTGAGTGCGAGTGTAGCGAAGCACACGAAACCCTGGGAAAAGCGTGAAAAACAAACACAACCCTTTAGGGTTGCACAACCTACAATGTGTGCGACCCAAAGGGTCGAATTGATTCATTAAACGCCTTACCCAGCACTGCGGCTGCTTCGTTTCACTCCGCATCCTTGTACTGGGCTATTGATAGTGCGACCCGAAGGGTCATGATTCAAAAAATGCAATTGTCGTGAATGGGCACGACTATTTATGCAAAGCGTCTTAAAACGGTTTCAGCATACTATTAGCATTTTGCGGCGGAACCGGACACCGTTGCTGCGGATAACCTTGGGGAGTTGGTTTGCCCTGCGGGTTTGGTTTACCAGGCTCCTTAGGTTTACGCTGAGAAGGTATCGGAGGACAATTGTTTTGGCTTTGGCTGGGAACCGGACGGTTTATTGTAGTTTGCGCAACATTTTGTTGTGACGCGTTTTGTGTCGACTCCGTTGATTGAGATTCCCACTCGACAATTTCTTCAACGTCTTCTTCGGTGTTATCGGTTGTGATAACTCTTCTAGGCTTGTAACTTTTTTCCACAAGAGCCAAACCCTGGCTTTCATTTGCCGCCACGTTTCTGGAAACCAAAGTAATTGGTTTCGGATTCAGGTTCTGTGTTTTATTCACATCCAGATTCGCTTGTTGCGTTTGGGGGCGTGATTTTAACTGTTGGTTCGGATTCGTTGGTGTCTGAACCTGTTTCGCTTTCGCAAGCTTGATATCACTTTGCTTGGCGTCATTTGCTTTCGCGCGTTGTTGTTTTTCCAGATATTGTTGCTGCTGCGCAAGTGCTTGCATTTGCATTTGTTGCGCATCTTCAGACGAGCCGAATAATCTGTCGGAAAAAACATTTGTCGAGAGCACGTTTGACAATTTACTGTTTTTTTCTTTCTTGTCTTTTTGGCTCAGCTGCTGTGTTTCTTGTAATTCACGTATTAGCCGCCCCTGCTCTTCCTGCTGCTTACCTTTTTGTTCGGCAAGTCTGGCCTGTTCAGCTCTTTCGAGCTGTTTTTTCATTTCTTCGATTTGCAG
>JBOFQC010000483.1:0-7463 GCA_051660725.1 Thermoguttaceae bacterium | reverse complement strand
AACATCGGGCTTGCACTTATCGAATCCGAACACGCAAACATCGGCGAAACGTTTGACGTCATTATTCGCGACAAACCGATTCAGGCTGTCATTGCCAAGGGCATTTTTTATACTGTCACCCGGCAAAAACTGCATGTTTCCAATGTAGGGTTAGCTGAAGATAATCAGCATTAAACATTGAAAAACACGGAAAAGGAGCCGACCGATTCATGCCTCGACGGCAGGTCGCGGGAGGCGAAACACTTCACGCGAAGCTACTTATGCCTGAACGGCAAGGTTCCTGCCCATACCGGGCTCCGGTATACAACATAAAAACTCGTAAAAATTAACTCATGCCGTGTTACGGTATTACCAGTAATTCTTCAAAAAAGGAAACCAACATGAACGCACCTGAAAATCTGTATTACACAAAAGAACACGAATGGGTTAGAGTCGAAGGGAGCAAAGGATATATCGGAATCACCGATTTTGCACAAACCAGCCTCGGCGACATTGTTTTCGTCGAGTTGCCGGAACTTGACCAGGAAATCGAGGCTCACGGCCAGATCGGTACAATTGAATCCGTTAAAGCGGTCTCACCCCTGTACTCGCCGGTAAGTGGTAAAGTAATCGAAATAAACGAAGAACTCGAAACCAAACCTGAACTGCTGAACACAGCCCCGTACGACACGCCAATTTGCACGGTTTCCTTGAGCGCACCTGAAGAAATCGCCAAACTTATGAGTGCTGCCGACTACCTCGACTTTTGTTTGATTAAATAAAACAATTATTGCACTCCTCTAATTCCGTTAATAATGAAATATATTCCAAACTCCGAAGCAACAATGTCCGAGATGCTTAAAAATCTCGGGCTAAACAGCTTTGACGACCTTTTCGCAGACGTTCCTGAATCCGTGCGTTTACGGCACGAACTGCATCTTGAGGCTCCGAAATCCGAAATGGAAATTCGGCGACTAATGGCAAGTAAAGCTAACCAAAACCTAACCGCGGAAACACACCCTTGTTTTCTCGGAGCTGGCGTTTACGACCATTATATACCAGTTGCAATTGACCAACTGATTTTACGTTCAGAATTCTACACTGCGTACACACCGTACCAGCCGGAAATCAGTCAGGGAATTTTACAGTCGATTTTCGAGTACCAAACCATGATCTGCCGCCTGACCGGGCTGGATGTATCAAACGCCTCGCTTTATGACGGCGGGTCGGCACTTGCGGAAGCATGTAAAATCGCAGCGGAAACGACGAAGCGGAAAAAAATTCTTATTCCCGAAACCGTTCACCCTGAATACGCTGAAATTGTAAAAACGTACTCAATGTCGGAAATAATGGAGCCGGTCACGGTCCCGATGACGTCATCCGGTGTTGTCGATCTCCAACAGCTTCAAAAAATTCTCGACGAAGACGGCTCAAGTGTTGCAGCAGTTGCCGTTTCGTACCCCAACTTCTTCGGGTGCTTGGAAGATGTCGAAGCGATTCGCCAAATGACCGAAAAAAACAAATCACTCCTGATTATGTCAGTGAATCCGCTTTCCCTTGCGATTTTGAAATCGCCCGGTGAATTCAAGGCAGACATTGCGGTTGGTGACGGGCAGACGCTTGGAATTCCAATGTCTTTCGGCGGTCCCCACCTCGGGTTCATCGCGGTTACTAATAAGCTGATGCGAAAAATTCCGGGGCGGCTCGTCGGCCAAACAACCGACCAACAAGGCAGACGTGCTTTTGTGCTGACATTACAGGCCCGTGAGCAGCATATCCGCCGTGCACAAGCCAGCACGAATATCTGTTCAAATCAGGCGTTATGTGCATTAACGGCGTCAATGTATCTGACTTTTGTCGGACCGAAAGGACTCGAACAAGTCGCTAAGCGGTGTCATTTCTGGGCTCGTTACGCTCAAACTGCTTTTCAGAAAGCCGGGCTGCGGTTACTTTATGACGCCACGCATTTCAACGAGTTTGTTGTTGAACTTAAGTCTCCGCAAATTGTGAACCAGGCGTTACTTAAAGCGGGAATGATTGGCGGATACGAATTGCCAAACGGGCTGATGTTTGCGTTCACCGAGAAACGTACAAAAGACGAAATTGACTCTTTGGTCGCAATTGTGAAGGAGGCGAATCATGCTTAAGTTGTTATTCGAACAAAGTATTGTTGGAAGTAATTCGTTTTCACTTCCTCCTACTGGTTTGGAAATCACGGCTGAAAACGTGTCGGTGAACGTAAGTGAACAGGCAAGCGCAGATAAAAACGTGCAGAATGACACCGTTCTTGCGGACGTCCCCGAAAAATTCCTGCGTTGCCGGAAGCCTGAGTTGCCGGAGCTGAGCGAAGTGGAAGCTGTACGTCATTTCACGGCACTTTCTCACCGCGCTTTTGGTGTCGATGACGGAATGTATCCACTCGGCTCATGCACGATGAAATACAATCCGAAGATTAACGAATGGGCAGCACGGCTTCCCGGCTTTGCAATGATTCACCCGTATCAGGATGTTTCGACCGTTCAGGGCGCACTTGCAGTGATGAGCGAACTTGAAGAAATGCTTGCCGAAATCGGCGGCATGGATCGGTTCAGTCTTCAACCAGCAGCTGGTGCACAGGGTGAACTTGCCGGTATCATGATAATTCGTGCGTATCACAACAACCGCGGTGATAAGAAGCGAACGGTTATTCTCGTTCCAGATTCTGCGCACGGTACCAATCCGGCAACGGCGTCTGTAATCGGGTATAAGGTCCGCGAAGTGAAATCGAATCCGCAAGGCTTGGTTGATCTGGAAGATTTGAAATCCAAGCTCGGCGATGATGTTGCCGGACTAATGCTTACGAATCCGAACACGCTTGGACTTTTCGAAACCGAGATTGTCGAAATGGCGAAACTTGTGCACGAAGCGGGCGGACTCCTTTATTATGACGGTGCCAATCTCAACGCAATAATGGGTGTCACCAGACCGGGTGATATGGGATTTGACGTCGTTCACTACAATTTGCACAAAACGTTTTCGACACCACACGGAGGTGGCGGACCCGATGCCGGCCCAGTTGGCGTCAAATCATTTCTCGCAGATTTTCTGCCACGTCCAACAGTTGAGAAGAAAGAAGACGGAACGTTTTTCCTTGATTGGAATCGCCCGCTTTCAATTGGTAAGGTAAAAACATTTTACGGAAATTTCGGCGTCTGTTTAAGAGCGTATGTGTATATCAAATCACTCGGAGCTGTTGGGATTCGTGCTGCATGCCAAAACGCAGTGCTTAATGCAAACTATTTACGCCATTGCCTTTCCGACATTTTCGAGATTCCGTTTAACACACTCTGTAAACATGAATTTGTCGCATCAGCAGAGCGTCAACTTAAAGAAAATGGAGTGCGGACGCTTGACATTGCGAAGCGGCTAATTGATTTCGGGTATCACCCGCCGACTATTTATTTTCCGTTGATTGTGCATGAAGCAATGATGTTCGAACCAACGGAAACAGAAAGTAAAGAACGGCTCGACGCTTTGATTGCGACAATGCGACAAATTGCCGAGGAATGTCAAACGAATCCCGATTTGGTACGAAGTGCACCGACTACGATTGTGATATCAAGAGTCGACGAAACAACAGCGGCGCGTAATCCGATTCTGTCATTTCCTGAAACTGACAAATAAATTTTCATCTGATATGAATCTGATCTAATTCATCTGTAAAATGCAAATGCAGACAACACAACAAGATATAGTCGTAATCGGGGGCGGTCCCGGCGGGTACGTTGCAGCAATTCGGGCGGCACAGCTCGGAATGAAAGTGACGCTCGTCGAAAAAGATGAACTAGGCGGAACATGTCTTAACCGCGGATGTATTCCGACAAAAGTGTGGTATCAGCAAGCGGAGATTCTGCGTTCACTTACTCACTTGGACACGTTCCAAATGGGAGAACTTTTCGACCCTGCTGTGAATGAAGCACTCAAAAAACCTGTTTCAATGAACATGCAGGCTGCGCAAAAACGCAAAAACCAAATCGTTGGTTCACTGACTTCAGGCGTTGCTTCGCTCCTGAAGGCTAACGGTGTCACGGTGCTCCGCGGCACCGCAACTGTAACCAGCCCAAACCTAGTGAGAGTAAGGTTTTGTAACCCAAGCCTACATGACATAAATGCCGCCAATCTTTCGAAAACTGACACCACTGATACACCAATTATTTCGGACGATTCCGGCGAAGTTTTGCTTGAAACATCCAAAATTCTGATTGCAACGGGTTCAAAAAACAAACCGCTTCCGGTTCCCGGCGTTGACTTACCGGGCGTAATGGATTCAACCGGCGTTCTTAATTTGGAGACGTTGCCGAAACATCTCGTTATTATCGGAGGTGGTGTCATTGGCTTGGAATTCGCGTCGATTTTCAACGCTTTCGGTTCTGAAGTCACGGTAATTGAAACCGCTCCGCGAATCCTTTTGAACTTGGATTCCGAAATAAGCAAAAGAATGAGTGCATTTCTTAAACGTCAAGGAATCGATATTCAGGTTGCGACGAATCTTGTGAAAATCGAAAAAGCAACTGACGCCACTGCGAAAGCAGCTGACTCCACTGCGAACAACGGTGTACCGACGACCAGTCAGGAAATTGCTTTGAAAAACAACGAGCTTGTTTTGACGCTCCAAACACCGAAAGGCGAATCGACGAAAACCGCCGACATTGTTTTGGTCGCAACTGGCCGAGCCGCTGAACTTAACGAACTCGGATTTATTGATTCCGCAAGTGATTGTTTCACAAATACTTGCACAGAGCATAGCAAAACCAGCCACGAGAAACTTAAACTAGATTTTGAGCGTGGCTGGATAAAAGTAAACGAAAATTTTGAAACCTCAATTCCCGGTATCTTCGCAATTGGTGACGTCATTGGCGGGGCACTTCTCGCACATGTCGCTTCTGAAGAAGGCCGAGTTGCGGTTGAACGCATGAACGGAATTGCCTCTCACTTTTCAGCTGACGCCGTACCGGGCTGCGTTTTTAGTTTTCCACAAATTGCTACAGTTGGACACACAGAAGAAACGCTTAAAGAGCAAGGAATCGAATACCGCACTGGCAAATTCTCTTTCAGCGCAAATGGCAAAGCGCAAGCAATGGGTGAAACAGACGGGTTCGTCAAAATTATTGCGGGCACAAACGATCAGATTTTGGGTGTTCACATAATCGGCCCACACGCGAGTGATCTGATTTTGGAAGCGACGCTGCTCGTAACGAAAAAAATGACACTCGACGATGTGCTGGAAACGATTCATCCGCATCCAACGCTTGGCGAAGCGATCCACGAGGCCGTACTCGATGTTCGGAAATCCGCAATTCACGTGATACCGGTTCGCAAAATGTAGCGGGATGACAAAAAGTAACGAACAATATAAATCATGTGCAAATCAACACTTAAAGCGTCAGGTATCTGTAAGTTCAGTTGGTGATTTTTTCCGAAATCCGCTCGCTACAGATTTAGCCTTGAAGTGCCCTGCGGGGAGTAATAAACTGAACGCCAAACAAAAAAATCTTGCCGAACATAACCTGTGATATATCTGGAAAACAATTCAACTGATCCGTATTTCAATCTTGCGTTGGAAGAATATCTTCTGCATGAACGACCAGATTTGGCGTCAGTTTTTCTTCTCTGGCAAAACTCACCAACAGTCGTTGTCGGACGAAACCAAAACACCGCTGAGGAAATCAATGCTGAATTCATCGAAAAAAATGGCGTCAAAGTTGTGCGGCGTCTTTCAGGCGGCGGTGCTGTTTATCACGATCTCGGCAATGTAAATTTCTCGTTAATCGTTCCCGACTCTTTCTCCGATACAAAAGAAGGATTGGATTTTCGTTTTTTTACAGAGCCCGTTGTGCGACTTCTGCACGCAATGAATCTTCCGGCAGAACATTCGGGCCGAAATGATATCATTCTTAACGAGCGGAAATTTTCTGGAAACGCCCAAGTACGTCATAAAGGCCGTATTTTGCATCACGGCACGCTTCTTTTTGACACCAACCTTGACAACGTCGCGGCAGCATTAAATGTTGCCAGTGACAAATTCACATCTAAAGCCGTTGCGTCAGTTCGTAGTCGGGTTGTTAATCTCGCCGAGTTCGCTTCTCACTCATTGGAAACGGCAGAAAAACCCGTGAACGCAAGCGATTTATCCGCGAATAACAAGTATTTATCATGGACAGCAAACGTTGACACCAAGCCGGATGATTATGCCGCATGCGAGTCACGAAATAATTTATTCGCGCCAATTCCGTTTCCAAAAACAGTTGCGGAGTTTAAGAAAATTCTACTTGATCATTTACTTCCTTTTATGAATGATTTTATGTTTCGGTGTCAGAACAAACTTGCGTCCTGTGATTCGGCTCTGGCACAGCGAAAACTTACTGACGAAGAAACTAACCGAGTACTTGAATTACGCAACCAGAAATACTCTTCCTGGGATTGGAATTTTGGTGCCTCACCAAAATACACAACGACCAACAGTCACCGGTTCAAGTGGGGAAAAGTCGAAATAAGACTTGATATTCAAAAAGGTAGAATTCAGGATGCGCAGCTTATCGGCGACTTTTTCAACCTGTGTCCAGTCGAATGTTTAACCCAAACGCTTATTGGACTTCAGCATGATAAAACCACTCTTTACAAACAGTTAGAGGAAAAGACACTGCGAGATTGTCTTCCGTTTCTGAGCAAGCACGAGCTGATTGCTTTACTTATGGGAGAAGATATTGCATGATAATTGATACTCACTACTTCTTCAAATAGACGTACCAATACGTGACACCAACGAAAAGCGTGGCGCCAACAATATTACCTAGCGTTGACGGTATCAAATTATTAAAAACAATCGCCTGAACCGTCATGTTGTCAAGTGTTTTTCCAGTTGTTGCCACGACAATGTCCGCAATTTCCGGAACGGATTTTAACAACATTCCTTTCGTAAAGAAAAACATGTTCGCAACGCAGTGTTCGTAACCAAGTGCGGCAAACGCTGTGATCGGAAAGAATAACGCCGCAATTTTTCCAATCACGGACCGTGATGAATAAGCCATCCAAATCGCGATGCAAACGAGCCAATTGCATAATATGCCGCGAATAAATATCTCCGTAAATGGCAAGCTCACCTTATTTTGCGCGATTTGCAAAGCATAAACACCAAACTGGTTGTGGTTTTGCGTATAAGTTTTTGCCATGAAAACCAAATAAGCAATTATTGCCGCCCCAACAAAATTTGAAAAATAAACGACGAACCAATTTCGCGTCATTTTATAATACGTTGTTCTCTTTTCAAAAACGGCAATTGTGATAAGCATGTTTCCGGTAAAGAGTTCTGCACCGGCCAAAATAATCATCATTAGGCCGCAACTGAAAACGCCGCCTGCGATTAATTTGGTTAGGCCGAAACCGATTAAACGTTCACTGTCGTGTCCGACAAACGTTGATAATTCGGCACCAAACCCGACGTAAGC
>JBOFQC010000482.1:0-4796 GCA_051660725.1 Thermoguttaceae bacterium | reverse complement strand
ACCGTCGAGAGATGCTAAAAGGAAAAATGCAGAAAATGCTGAAATTTCCGCTTCCAAAACGACCAGATCAGAAAGCATAAAAGAGCGACAAGTTGAAAAACAGCCGCTGAAAGAGGGGCCACGGAGTTCCAAAAACGATCTGAATCCGAATGTTCGGAAACCGGATAAAATCCAGCAAAAGCCAGCCTTACCGCAGGCAAAGCCGCATGTTTCGGACGTTTCGAGAAAAGAAGTTGAAGTTGCGCTTCCTAAAAAAGAAAAGAAACCTGTACCTGCCAAGTCGGAACAAGAGCGCCGACAGGCAGAAGTTGCTCGTATACGGGCTAAAAGATTAGATACAGAAACGGAACAGACAAAAGGCGGATTCCACAAACTTGCATTGACCGAGACGATGTTAGAGTCGCTTGAAGTTGCTGGTTATCTGGAACCCACCCCAATTCAAGCTGGTGTCATACCTGTTGTAATTAAAGGTGTCGATGTCATGGGACAAGCACAAACAGGTACCGGAAAAACAGCGGCATTTTTAATCCCTACGCTTGAAGGCGTTGAAGAATGCGAGCCGGGCGAATCGCCGGTTGCAATGATTTTAGTGCCGACCAGAGAATTGGCTGTTCAAGTCCGGGACGAAGCAAATAAACTTGCTTACGGACGTGATGTTCGAGTCATCGCTTGTTACGGCGGTAAGCCGATTGCGAAACAGCTTCTCCGCTTGCGAGAAGGGGTTGACATTATAATTGGAACCCCCGGACGACTACTCGACCTGATGAGCCGCGGTGCTTTGTCGTGTAATCAGTTACGCTGGGTGATTTTGGACGAAGCCGACAGAATGCTAGACATTGGGTTCCGACCCGACATTGAGAAGATTTTGGCCAAGACTCCCAAGAATCGACAAACATTATTATTCAGTGCAACGCTACCCCAACAAGTGGTAAAACTTGCGCAGAAGTATATGAAAGAGCCGGAAATCCTTGATTTTTCGAACTCTGGAGTCTCAGGTGAAACAATTGAGCAATTCTACATTACAGTCGACCAAAATAGAAAATTCGACGCATTGGTTCAGTTGCTGATACAGGAATCGCCGCAGCAAGCGATAATTTTCTGCCGAACCAAGCGTGGAGCTGACCGACTCGGAAGAATGTTGGAAGATCGATTTAGCAAAATGTCGGAAGATCGGTTCAAAAGTATAGCGTCAATACACGGCGATTTGACCCAATCGGTACGTGATCGGGTTATGTCGCGATTCAAATCCGGTTCGTTACGATTTTTGGTTGCTACAGATGTTGTTGGACGAGGTATTGATGTTTCTGGAATTTCGCATATTATAAACTACGATATTCCAACTTTTTGTGATGATTACGTTCATCGAGTTGGTCGAACTGGTCGAATGGGACGAGAAGGTGTCGCATATACATTCGTTACTGCGGAAGAAGGGTCTGAGCTGACACGAATCGAGATGCGAATAGATAGACTGCTAAAACGGGCAGAACTTAAAGATTTTGAAGCTTTTGCGAAGCCGACAGACGACACAATTGTCGATCCGTTCGGTCCGCCTCAAGCGAAGCCCGTATTTGGTAAACCGATCCGTAAAATTCGGCGGGCTCTGTAATTTAACGACATTTTCAAAAAATTTGCGTCTCGACTTTACCAGACGAAGTGAAACGGAGTCACAAAAGTCGGGACATCGCGCGTAGAGCTATTAGTTTATACTGTTCAACGGCAATAAAGTTACTTTTCTAATTTCGGGAAAAAAGGAAAGTTGCTCTTCCTTACCAACGAAACCTCGGAAAAGGAGCCGACCGATTCACGCCTCTACGGCAGGTTGCGGGAGGCGGAGCACTTCACGCGAAGCTACTTACGCCTGAACGGCAGGTTTCCGCCATGCCGTGCTACGGTATAACAAACCGGCTCAAATTTTTCGTTAAGGTCAATGAGTTGCATATCGTTTATACAATAAAACATAATTATTGGACACCGATGTGGTGTGGCAAAAAATGACGACACATTCAGGAAAAGGTCATCGACCAAATACGGACAACAAACGCCACAAATATTCTTCTCAAAAATTTGATCCGAGATTATCTCCCCAAATTGGAGCTCTCGGAAGACGTGGTGAGCCGATTTCGCTTGCCGAGCAGATCGCAATTGAACAATCACACGGTGTTACGGAACCGACCGACGATGAATTTTTTGAATCGCAAAACGATTCAATGTGGCAGCATTTACGTGACTTATCGGTCAGCGATCTTATTTCTGAGTCGCGTAAATACGGTCCGGATTTTTCCGCTGTAATGAAAAACGGCAAATTAAAATTCGGTGACCAGCAGGAAATTATACTTCGAATCATTCGACACCGCATAAAACAGAAAGGTCTTATGTTCGCAGAGGGAACAATTGAAGTTCTTCCTGACGAATTCGGTTTTATGAGGAGTTCAAGTGATTATATATCTTCGTTGAACGACATTTATGTTTCGCCCACGCAAGTAAGACGGTTTGGGTTGCGAACCGGTACCGTTATTTTAGGACAAATAAGACCCCCCAAGGAAAACGAAAAGTATTTTGCACTGCTAAGAATTGAGGCAATTAATAACGATGACCCGAATCTGCTTAAGTCTGTTGCAAAATATGACGAAATGCCGAATGCGAACTCGAAACAAAAACTTTCTTTTGTTCCTTCTGAGGAGTCGTTGCGAATTGATGATCTCACATGTGAAGAGAGAATCAAAGCAATTGTGTCACTGGCTCGCGATGCGATGTCAACCAAGTCGGACCTACATGTTTTCGTAATCATACTGGGGTGTCCACTCCCGATTCCTCAAAACGTGTTACAAGAAGGAGCGGAGCCTGAAGTGAATTTTAACGAGTTGAATAAAATATCCGCACAATATTTTGAAGAGATAAAAGGGCCGCACTGCGAAGCGATAATGACTTGGCAAACTGAGCCTACAACTCGACACATCCATTTATGTGAGTTCCTTTTGGAAAAAGCGAAGAGAATGGTTGAATACGGCAAAGACGTATTAATTATCCTTGATTCGGCCCAAAAGCTACAAAGTTCGTATTTACTCGATTTAGAAACGCGAGCTCAGTTTCCCGGTTTCAAAGAAAGAGATTATTCGCCTCAGACCGCAGTGGATAAAGTTAGAACATTTATGTCATCTGGATCAATAAAGGAATCTGGTGGCTCGCTTTCGATTGTGTCGGTACAATAAAAAACTCTGTTGAATTACCGATTGATACTACATGCCTAAAAAAACATCAGCATATCCGAATAAAGTACTTTCTCTTCTTAAAAAGAGATGGGGAGATGCTGCTTGTTCTTTGAATTACGAGGAGCCTTTGGAGTTGCTTATTGCAACCATTCTGTCGGCGCAGTGTACCGATGTGCGGGTAAATATGGTAACTCCTGCTTTATTTAAAAAGTACAAGACGGCCAAGGATTACGCAAAGGCTCCAATTGAGGAACTTGAAGCGGCTATCAAAAGCACCGGGTTCTTTCGCAGCAAAGCCAAGAGTATTATCGGTTCATGCAAGGTAATTTGCGAGAAATATGCAGGAACGGTGCCATGCGATCTTGACGCTTTGGTTTCTTTACCCGGTGTCGGAAGAAAAACCGCGAATGTAGTTTTGGGCAACGCTTTTGGTGTCACGAATGGTGTTGTGGTGGACACTCACGTTTCCAGACTTTCTCGCAGGCTTGGGTTTTCAAATGAGAAAACGCCCGAAAAAATCGAACAGGATTTAATGAAGCTTTTTCCTGAAAAAGATTGGATTTCGCTTAGTCATATTTTGATACAACTTGGACGCGAGTACTGCAAAGCCAGAAAACCAGACTGCGAAAACTGCCCCGTTGGCAGCACCTGTATGAAAAAGCTTTAGTAACCTGCTCACCATTATTACAGCCGACCACTTCGCGCGAAGCGTATTGCTTGGACGGCAGGTCCCTGTTCACTTTAAAAAATGTCTTCACTTGGTCGTGTTGCTGGAATAGATTACGGAACTGTCAGGATTGGAATTGCTATCAGCGATCCCGACCGGATATTGTCTAGTCCATACGAGACATACATACGCAAATCGCCACACAAGGACGAAGAGTATTTTAAGAAACTGGTGTCAGAAGATCGTGTTGTGCAGTTTGTCGTTGGTTTACCGCTTCACATGAGTGGTGACGAAAGCGGTAAATCGGCAGAAGTGAGAGCGTTTGCTGAGTGGCTCACCCAAATTACTGGCGTCAGCGTGGATTTTGTTGACGAACGGTTTACTAGTACCGACGCGGACGAATTCATGCGTGGTGCAAAGTTGACGAACCAAAAACGCAAGGAGCGACGAGATAAAATTGCCGCACAGATTATTCTTTCTAAGTACCTCACGTCTGGAGGGAAAACCGCAGAGGAAATGGGTGCTGTTGGGTAAACTGAGTCGCGAAAATCCAAGTAGCTCGTATTTTTATCTTAACATACAGTAGTGACGCCGCCAACTCCTTAACGCTCTTGCTCATGATCGCTCGGATAATCGGTCCCACATTCTTCTTAAGGCGACCTCTAAAAATAACAAAATCTCGCAGCCAAGTTGAATTGATCTCGACAAGTTTGGGTAGTGACGTTATATTTCCCTCGTCAACAAAACCTTTCATTCATTCACTCAAAGTATCGCAAACCCTTGAATCACGGTCAATTCTCATTCTTCACCGCCGAAAAACGTTTCGAGAAAATCCAGAAACTCAATCCGTTCCTCTCGCAACTTGACGCCATCGTCGATTGGGAAATCTTCCGCTCTGACCTCGAAAAAGTACGCGACAA
>JBOFQC010000481.1:0-3235 GCA_051660725.1 Thermoguttaceae bacterium | reverse complement strand
CATCCGGTGGTCGAACAGGCGTATGAGAAGTACCGGCAATTTAATCGGGACGAGCGACTTCGTTCATTAGACGAGGCGCACCAGCGATTTTTGCATGATTTGGCGACCGACATTGAGGAGGCGCACGAAAAAGGAATCGAAAAAGGAATTGGTGAAAGCAAAACCGAGATCGCCCGAAACATGAAAAGCGAGGGATTTGATCTGGGCATCATTGCCCGAATGACTGGTCTCTCGCCCGAAGCCATCCGCCGTCTCGATTAACGATCACGACCTATGTGCCGCATGGTACGCGCAGTCACCAATCGACGGGGACTTGTTTTTTCAAAAGAAATTCGTAGAATTAAATCAGATTTTGTTTTTTCCATAACACAATCGGAGGATTATGCACTAAAACTGACCGACATATTGTCGGTTTTACAATCAGATAATCGCAAGTATTGTTTCCTCGATAATCTTCCGAATACGACCCGGTTTACCGGTCGGAAGAATCAAGATTTTGCTGTTGGACACATGCGTTCCCTTTTCTTGTCGATTCTCGACAAATTTTTTGCGATTCATTTTTTCTGTCACAGGTCGCCGTTTAGTCTGATAGTGGGCAAACAAGCGTCGATGCTGCTTTTTGCCCTTTTTCTCCGCTCCATTAACGTATTAAAAATGCCATGAAAAACGCCATTTGTCTCATTGTTTGTTTTTTGCTTTTCGCCGCCCCACTCCCCCAAGGCTAACGCATCAAAATTTTGTTAATTTGTGAAGGCATGTTGACAAAATAGGTAGAATAGGAGCCGGAAAGGAGGTGCGAAGCACCGTATTGACGGTGGTATTTTGGGACAACTGAGACGAATGGGAGGTTTATTTGCAATGAAAATGTTACAAACCGTCAGTACGCTGCGCTTCCTTCCGGCTGTTGTGTTTGTATGAAACTCGCATTTTAACCAAACTAACAATGAATTCATGTTTTGATGCGTTCGCCCTGCCCTGCTGGCGGGACTACCTTTTCCCGCCATTTATGGTAAAATCTACACAGGATTTTCAATTCGCAAATTTACCAATTCGCATAACATGCCACTTTCTTGGACCGAGATTAGGGAGCGAGCAGTAAAGTTCTCGCAAGATTGGAACGACAGTAGCCGCGAAAAATCCGATGCGCAAACATTTTGGAACGAGTTTTTTTCCGTCTTCGGTGTCCAGAGGCGTACTGTCGCTTCATTTGAAGAACCGGTAAAAAACATCAAAGGACAATACGGTTATATCGACCTCTTTTGGCGTGGAAAACTCCTCGCAGAACACAAATCGGCAGGGAAAGATTTAACCAAAGCCGCCTCACAGGCCTTTGAATACATCCAATGTCTGAAAAATCAAGGACGGGACGATGAAATTCCGCAATATGTGGCCATTTCCGACTTCCGAACAATGATTCTTTACAACTTGGAACCGGATGAAGACGATTTACCCGTGCAAGAAATTTCCGTCAAAGAATTGCACAAACACATCCATTCGTTTGCGTTTATTCCCGGATATAAAGTACACAAACTCAAAAAAGAAGACCCGGCAAATATCCAAGCTGCCGAACTCATGGGAAAAATCCATGACGTACTTTTTGCAAACGGCTACTCAGGGCATAATCTCGAACGATTTTTAGTACGAATACTCTTTTGTCTCTTTGCAGAAGACACGGGAATTTTCGAGCCGAACGCATTCACCGCTTTCATTGAAAATTGTACGCGAGAAGATGGTGCTGATTTAGGGCGTGGAATCGCCGAATTGTTTGAAGTTCTCAATACACCAGATAATCAACGGCAGAAAAACTTGGACGAATTTCTTGTATCCATGCGATACATTAACGGCGGACTCTTTGAAGAACCATTGAAAATGCCCGCTTGCAATCGAGCTATTAGAAATGCACTTTTATCGGCAACTCGATTCGATTGGAGCCACATTTCACCGGCAATTTTTGGCTCGATGTTTCAGTGTGTCATGGACCCGGAAGCACGGCGTGCGTGCGGCGCACATTACACGACGGAAGAAAATATTCTGAAAGTTATTCGTCCACTTTTTCTGGACGATTTGCGTAACGAATTTAATAAAATCAAGTCAAGCAAGGCGAAATTAAATGCTTTTCACGAGAAGCTCGGAAACCTGACATTCTTCGACCCGGCGTGTGGCTGCGGCAATTTTTTGGTTTTAGCTTATCGAGAATTACGTCGTTTGGAGATGGACGTTTTCGAGAAGTTACATAAATCAGGTCAAAAATTTTTGGACACGGCTTTTGTCTCGCAGGTCGATGTGGACCAGTTTTACGGCATTGAAATCGTGGAATTTCCGGTGCGAATCGCGGAGACGGCACTTTGGCTCATGGATCACCAGATGAACATTGAAGCATCGGAGCGGTTCGGGAATTATTATGTTCGTTTGCCGCTGCAAAAAAGTGCGAAGATCGTTCATGGAAATGCTTTGCAACTTGATTGGAACGATGTGTTACCGAAACAAAAATGCTCTTTTATACTTGGGAATCCGCCGTTTGTCGGGAAAAACTATCGTTCCAAAGAACAAACGGAGGATATTCAACTCGTTTGTCAAGGAGTACGAAATTTTGGTAGTCTTGATTATGTGGCATGTTGGTATATCAAGGCGGCAAAATATATCCAAGAAACGGTAATTCCAGTTGGTTTTGTTTCGACAAATTCGATTGCACAGGGAGAACAGGTTGAATTTCTCTGGGAGGAATTATACAAATGGAGTATTCATATAAATTTTGCTTATCAGACATTCGTTTGGACGAGCGAGGCGAAGGGGAAGGCGCATGTTCATTGTGTTATTATCGGGTTTAGTGCTGCCTCAAAAGAAAAAAAACAACTCTTTGCTGAAGCAGGAAAAACTTTCTTCGTCAAATCTGTTTCAAGTATTAGTCCTTATTTGTTTGAAGGCTCAGATATTTATGTTACCAGTCGCCGTACACCTCTTTGCACTGTTCCTGAAATGGTTTACGGCAGTAAACCAGCGGACGGTGGTTTTTTAATGGTGTCAAATGCAGAACGAAAACTTCTGGCAAAGCACCACCCCGAATGTATTCCTTATCTGCGTCCGATTCTTGGTTCGGAAGAATTCATCAATAACATAAAGCGTTGGTGTTTTTGGTTGGTTGATGTAAACCCACGAGAAATCATGTCAATTCCTGAAATCAGGCGACGGGTGGAACAGGTGAAGGCGTTTCGGTTGCAGAGTAAAAAAGAACCAA
>JBOFQC010000480.1:0-2630 GCA_051660725.1 Thermoguttaceae bacterium | reverse complement strand
CGCTTTCGGCACTAAACCGACGGTTTCAGCGGTGATTTTTATGGAAGCGTAAGATTCACCGTCAAAGCCACAAAAAACGGTTGTAATGGTTATGCCGCAATCGTTCAGTTTTTTCAGGAATTCGGCAGCTTTTTCCGGGGTTCGTGATTCCTTGTGTGGCGTGTGCAATTGCACCGTTTTTATTCCGAGGTCGCGAACAACTTCCAATTTTACGCCGAGTCCAGCGTCAATGCTGGCGAATACTCCAATTGACCATTTTTCCATGATTACAAAGGGGCTTGTGGTTGAAAATATTAGAATAATAATAAAGTAACGAGAGATACCGACATTAGTATACATCTTAATTTACAGAAATATTGCCGATTCCGCAAGTAGGTTGTACACGGACTGATCGTTAGACACTGTATACAAGGTGATAGGCAAAAAATAAAAATTTTTTTAGGGGTTTGCATTTGGTTCTGTAATGTAGTAGAATGCTGCTTCAAGGGTTGAATTGATAATGGAAAATTGTTCGCCCAAATTGAAATTTATATACTGTTCAGCGGCAATAAAGTTACCTTTCTAAGGGCGGGGAAAAAAGGAAGCTGCCTTTCCTAGCCGACGAAACCTCGGAAAAGGAGCCGACCAGCGGAAGGCGGAACACTTCACGCGAAGCGCACTGTCATGCCGTGCTACGGTATAAAAACTTTATTCTGGAAATCTGTATTTTTATTCGAAACTGGTTTGCAAGGAGAACTGAATAATGTCGCAGTCACGAATCGAGACAAAAAAAGTTGGTGAAGTAACAGTCGCCGTCTGCCGGGACATGAAACTAAACGACGATCTGGTGATTCAGGAATGGGGGGATCAGCTTCTCGCACTGCTCGAAGCAGGGTCATGTCCTTGTTTGCTAATCAATTTTGAACGAGTGCTTTTCATGTCAAGCTCGGCACTTCGTATGCTTATCACACTTAATAAAAAGGTAAAAGATACAAATACGCTTCTTATATTAAGTAATATTGACGATAATATTATGGAAGCATTTCGTATTACTCGCCTTGATACAGTTTTCCAGATTAAAAAGACCGAAGACGAAGCAGTTCGTGCGTTGGCTCTTTTAGGTGATATTCCGCCGAACGCACGTTAATTCAAAGATAAACGCCAGTGTACTTAGGCTTCCCGTATTCGGTGTAGGGAGTTTTCATCGTTTCAGCATAAGAGGTCACAACCAATGTCCACGGACTCTCGAATTTGGACACAACAGCGTGTGTTTCCCAGTGAAATGGCGACTGCGCACGTCCTTATTCAAGAAGTTCTCGACAAAATCAGAAAAGAAGGTTGGTCCGAAAAAGATATTTTTGCCGTTGAATTAGGCTTGGAAGAAGCTTTCGCTAACGCTGTAAGTCACGGTAATGAAGACGATTTGAATAAAAAAGTTCACTATTTGTGTTATCTTACCGACAAGTTGGTTCATGTCGAAATTGAAGACGAAGGGTGCGGTTTTTGCCCGGATACTTTGCGTGATCCACGTGACCCGGACAATATTCAGATTCCGGAAGGTCGCGGCGTACTTCTTATTCGCGGTTTCATGTCCCGGGTCAGTTTCAACCAAAAGGGAAACCGTATCATAATGGAAAGAGACAGAACTTAGTGAATTTCTAACTTTCCTGCGCACCCTCAGCTTTTTTCGAGCCGCTGACGTAAGTGGCGGTAACACTGGCGGTTGCAATCCAATCACATCGTGAGAATCGTCCACGCGCCAAAACAGACAGCGACGTTAATAAGCAGCGAAAGATAAGCGGCCCCCCATCTTTGCATAAACGTCCGTTTTTTCCCGCCAAGATTGAAGTTTATCGTGAGAACCGCATTTGTGTAAACGAGTATCAGCATCGCCGCAAGCACAAACCACGGAAAAGTGGATGTCGTGAATGAAGTAAATATTTCGTATGTTTTTTCTATCTGCTCTACAGAAGAAAAAGTTGATGAGATAATTGGATGGACAGCAACGCCAATTAATACAAAAAACGGAAGCATTGCGCCTAAAAACAACAAAATGTTCTGCGAGACATCTGCTTTTTTGGCAGACGCATACGCCGCGCAAATAAGTGCAAAAACGACAGCCATTAAGAAACAAAGGAAAGGGTATAAATAGACCCAATGCATTGCCACAAGGTTCATTATGAACAAAAACGAAATTGGCCCTGTCAAAATACTTGCCATCGCAAGAGAATTTATAGTGCTGAACTGAATAATCCCCCACGCAGTTTCTTTTCGTGAAAGATACGTTTTTGAAATGCACGGATCATTTTTTTCCAGCTGTGTAAACAGTACTTGGCCTGATATTCCACCAAACACAAGATATATTGTGCAGTACACTAAAAATTTCAGACCGATAAAACTCAACAGTATTGTTGGGAATCCGTCGTTATGAAAGTGTTCTACTGAAAGTAGTACTCCGATCAAAATGGCGATTATTGCAACCGCTTGAAAACAAACAAGCGTAAAGGTATACTTTTTAGCAAGCCGACGAAAGCAAAGAACCGTAATCGGGCTCAAATGGTCGTCAATCCAGTCTAAAAATTTATCAAACATTACTGAGAGTCAAAAAATTTTACAGAAAAACAAGGCTTCAGATGCAAACGTCTAACGTC
>JBOFQC010000479.1:0-2113 GCA_051660725.1 Thermoguttaceae bacterium | reverse complement strand
CCAAGTAATTTTTCAACAAGAGAACGAAATCCAGCCGGGTAATCAATACCAATGAATCCGGCAGCGAGTTGCACGTCAAACAGCCATTCTGGAAAACGTCTGATCGCACGGTAACAGAACTCCATTTCGCTACGTCCTGCGTGGACGACAACTTCCCGTCCCCCGTCACAAAGAACTTCCCAAAAAGGTGAAAGATCAGGAATCTTCAGCGGATCAATTAATGCAAGTCCTTCATTATAAGCAATTTGCACAAGACAAAGTTGCGATTCGTACCGCCCTTCCGAAATGAATTCCGTATCGAGCGCAATCCACGGACTTTCCCGCATCTGTTCCAATAACAGAGCGAGGTGTTGTGGACTTTCTACGAACAGGTAGGACATCAGGTAGGTTAAGTCTCTGTAGGCTTGAGGTTAATAAAGACAGGCAGTAAATTTTTACTGAAGTCGGTTTAAAAGCAGCCTCCGTAAATAAGTTATCATGTAAAACAAGGTGTTTTACGGAGGATGAAATATTTCTCGCCGAACGGCTGCTGCTCATATCTAACCGACGCAGATAAAAAACCTATTGCCTACAACTTACAGTTATAACCTTAAGTCTACAAAAAAATCATCGTCATAAAATAGAAGAACGGAAGTAGCAAGCAACAGCTATAAATCATATAACCGAAAAAGCTCGGCATTTTCACGCCGGATTGCTCCGCAATTGCTTTTACCATAAAGTTCGGTCCGTTACCGATATACGTCATTGCTCCCATAAAAACAGCACCGAGCGAAATCGCGGCAAGTAAGTGGTGATCGATATATCCGCCGCTTACTGGAATACACGAACCGAAACGCTCTTTCAACTCCGGCGTGTTGAATTCTTCCTCTTTGTTCGGCGTAAGTGATTTCGCAGTCTCGAAAAATACTACGTAAGTCGGAGCATTATCAAGAACCGAAGATAAAGCACCTGTTGCCCAGAAAAATTGATGCGAATTTTTCATTCCCAAATTCGGTCCCTCAATATTGAGAATCTGAAGCGGAGCCTGCATACAAATAAATATTCCAAAGAACAACGCCGCAACTTCGATAATCGCTCCGAAATTGAAATTGTTCCCTTTTCTAACCGCGTACTGTCCAGCAGCAAGCGAAATGGCAACGAATAACAATTGAATTGCTTCACGGAGGAAATACCACGGGTGCCAATTGGTTCCCGGCACAATTTTGGTTGGGTCAAGGAACATCACGCTGAGCACGACACCGATAAGGAGCGGCAAATTCAAGCCAAGCCCTTTAATTTGGAGCGGCTTCGTTTCTGCGTTGTCACGCTTGATATCAGATTTGGATTCACGTGGATAGTAGTAAACCGTGTCCCAAATAAAGTATATAACAAGGAGACCGCCGTTTACGAATATCCATTCTTTCCAAAGTTGGAAAGTCCACATAAACGGTACTCCGCGCAAATATCCGAGAAACAGCGGCGGATCACCAATCGGTAAAAGGCAACCACCGCAGTTACACACGCAGAATATGAAAAATATTACAGTATGAACTTTGTATTTTCGCTCCCGGTTGGTGTCAAGTAACAACCTAATCAGAAGCATTGCCGCACCAGTTGTGCCAATAAAACTGGCCAAAAATGCGCCTATTGCAATGATTACGGTGTTCGTAATCGGCTTCGCTCTCAAATCGCCTTCAATTCGGATACCGCCGGCAATTGTGTAAAGCGTAAACAAAAGCACAATAAACGGAATGAACTCGTTGACAATCGCGTTTATGAAAATCGTCGACATGACAGCGAAGTGTCCGTGTTCTGAAGGAACAATCTCTTTATGTGCCGGCCAGTGTAATATAACGGTGAAATCACACATAAAGTAATAGTACGCCAACGTAATACCACCCAAAACAGCCGCTACAAGGAAGCGGTTCAGGTTGTTTTCCCACCAATGCTCTGTAGCCGGTATCAACGGTAAAACGGCAATTGCCAGCAACAAAAGCGCAAACGGAGCTATCATCCAGTAAGGCGGATGATTTTTCGCGGTGTGCGCGCCAGCTTCTTTCTCGCCGGCTTCTTTTTCGCCAGCTTCAGTTTTTGGTGCGCCGTGAGCTGCTTGTTCTTTTTCTTCAGGAGCTGA
>JBOFQC010000478.1:0-4546 GCA_051660725.1 Thermoguttaceae bacterium | reverse complement strand
ACGGGTGGTTTGTCGTACGCTGCTTCAATTGGAGACAAGGACGATGCCTATACACCAGTTCCGTGGCGAGCGACTTTTAAGGATGCAAATGGAAATGCTGTTACTAGTTTTCCGCATATTAGTGCATTTACCTGTCCGTCAGATGGTAATGCAAAAAGTGGTGAACTTGGAAGATCAAATTATGGGTACAATCAACAAGGTGACTCGCATGCCCCTGCCGATTGGCCTGGACGTGGTGTTTTCGCCTGGAGACAAGATCGTGGTGGAACGCGTTCATTCTCGTCTGTTTCGGACGGTTTGAGCAATACCGTTGTTCTGGCCGAACTTTTGTCTGGTTCTTCCGACAGCGATTCAAGAATCAAGTCGGGAATGGTTAACGGCGACGTTTTCCGTGTTGATAACATTGTACCGTCGATTTGTGGATCACACAGAGGTCCTAACGGTTCGCTCCGTAATGACATTAACGGCGTAAGTTTTTGGGGACCAAAGGCTTCTCGTTGGGCTGACTCACGTCCGGTGTACACACATGTCAATTTCATGTTACCACCGAACAGTCCGAGCTGTGCAGCAAGCACCGAAGTTTGGGCGCTCATGTCAGCTTCGAGTAACCACACTGGCGGTGTGAACGTTGTTCTCGGTGACGGTTCCGTTCGATTTGTGTCCGAATCGATCGACGCCGGAAATGCCAACCAGCATCTCGGTGAGCCGAACCACACTAGCGGAAATTGCCGTGATTGGACCGGAGCTTCGACATACGGAGTATGGGGAGCTGTTGGAAGTCGTTCTGCCGGCGAATCGATTTCATTACCGTAAGTTTTACGACACCATTTACATTATTTCACCCGAGTCGTTACTGACGCTCAGTATAGGTTACCAAACCGGCACAAATTTTTCGCGAAGGTAATACGGCTCGGGTTTATATAAAAGGAGATTTTACAATGAAAAAATTAAACATATTCACTTTGTTGGCGATTTGCGTTGTGTTTTCATCGTCCATTTTGGGATGCAATAAAGGTCCAGCATTGATTCCGGTGAGTGGAAAAGTTACGTTAAACGGCGAACCCCTCGAAGGAGCAAACGTTTCATTTTCGCCCAAACACATTGGAAACGGTGATGCCGCTGTTGGTGTTACTGATGCTAACGGATTATATAAACTACAAATAATGGACCCAAAAGCCAAAGTTGGTGGCGGAACTACCAAAGGTGAATACACCGTTACGATTCGTAAATCGCTCGTCGAATGGGATGGAAAATCGTATGTTCAAGGTATGGGTAACAGCGAACCGGCCAGAGCGACCACTGTTCGTGAACTAATGCCGCAGATTTACACATCAGATGCGACGACACCGTTTTCCGCTGTTGTGGAAAAGGGGAAAAAGAACTACGATTTCGACGTGGTTTCCGAGTAGAAAAAAGCTGATATTCTTCGGATTCTTTCGATAAAATCTGAACAGGGGACGTCCTTACGAAGTAATGGACGTCCTGGTTCATTTGATCTTTTACTGACTTCTTCAAAAACCTTTCTGATTTCATGGTGAGGTTTCTCCAAGTGTTTGGACGGTAGAGTGAGGGTATGTTTCTTGAAAAAATTACTCGCTCTAATATACCAGGCGAGGTCATTGAATCGCAGTTTTCCTTTTGTACGCTGCGGAAAAGCATTGATTCCCAACACGAGTAAACTGTAATACAGTGACCACACACAACATATTTGTAATATTTTTCGAAATTTTGTGCAACAACATGTTGGCAGGAGTAACATTATTTGTGTACTTGCTGACAGACAAGCATCGAAAGTACGGAAGGGGCACGTAAAATTTCCTTCGCAGCTGTTTTTTGGGATAATAATTTAATGAGTGATTTCCAGAAAACACCGCTTTTAGCGGCTCCCACGCGAAGCATCCACTTTTGGCTGAGATTCTTTATTTTACAGTGCGTCTTAGTGCAGAAACTTCGTAACGCAAGTTTTATGCCAGCGAAAGTAGTGCTATAAACCTGATGCATCAAATACGTTATAGCTTTAGTAGACATTAAACCAGGCTAGCAAACAAACAACCTGAAACCAGTACGCAAATAGTATTGGTAAATAAATCTTTTCACAATTAAATCTTTTCACAATTAGAAATTAAGGGGATATTGGATATGAAAAAAGCATATATCAATTGTTTTGTTGTAGTGGCACTGCTGTTAACAACGCAGCTTAGAGCGGAGTACACATCGCTCGCAACCGGGCTCGCCACGGGAGGTAAGAATTCAGCCCATGATCCTGACGCGAATTATCGCAACTCAAAAACAGGTGACAATTTAACTCGTGGCCAAGACGCGAATAGGAATGTAACCATAACATGGGATCCAAATTACGCCGTTAGTGAAACTGGAACCAGTAATACCAAAAAGGCTTACACAAATTATTCTGATACCAGTCGTTCAAATGAATGGAAGCAGAATAGAAAGGCAGTTGAAACATCCTTGAAAGTTCAAGGAACGAAAGCTCTGGATGGTAATCAAGGCTCTTTCAGTGCTACAGTGGATGGTAAACCGTTTTTTATGGTTAAAGAAGGTCGCTATGACGGGGCTCACTATTATGTTGGTTCCACCACATCAGTGGGTGGGAATGCTCAAACGAATTATACAGCAGCCGCTGATGTTCTCAAAAGCAATGACCGCTCGATGTCAAATGGGTATCAACAGTTAGTTCGTGATGGTTCAGACGCACAAGTACTTACAAGTACAATAAGCGAAAACCAATTTTCGAGGTATTTTTCGTATGATGATGACGCCAAAACTTTTGTCAAAGCTTCGAATATCTTTGATGCGGTTAGTGGCACAGCAGAAGTTAGCAAAAATACGGGTATTCAGACAGTAATGGCGGGACTTTATGCGTTCACAAACAGCTTTAAGTATGACGCCAGTACTTCGGAGTTCGGGTTCATGAACGGTTATATTTCAGTAATCGGTGTGCTGGAAGGCATTTACATCAATGGAAATTTGCTCGACGAGAGCATGTACTGGATGGGTAAAAATACCATTGATTCCAACTATGCGTACATGGGAAGCTGGGATTTTGAACTTGACTTTGCCGCTCTTATGGAGCAGGGTTACCTAAATGAAGATGGTAACAATAACATTTCGTTCATGGTTGATTATGTTCCTGAAGCCGTTGCCGGTATCGGCGACTCGTGGAATCACGGTATTGGAGCTTTTGTCGCTGATATCGGATTAAACACAGAGTCCATTCAAGTGACTGAGTCAGGTACCGATCCCGCTGCAACGCCGGAACCTGCAACAGCATTGATTTTGGGTGCCACTTTGATTGGCTTGCCATTTGCGAGAAGATTTGGCAAAAAGCAAAGTGTATAATCACCAGTAGCGACATGGTGTATACCGGAGTCCGGTATGGGCGGTTCACTTCACGCGAATCTCACCGCCCATGCCGGGCTCCGGTAAATATTTGTTTTTGAAGTTAGCCGCCGCGTCCTGCTCGGCGTTGTAAACTAAAAAGTAATAGTCGATCCTTAATTTTTTTGGAAACGTCAGTAATATACAGTAATGTACAGACTGATTTGAACAGATTTGTTTAAAAATCCTTAACAAACTGGATGCTATCTTTTGACAGCCGTTCAACGCCGGGCGAATAATCAAATGGTTCAACGGAGGCCCAACCTGTGTATCCGATTTCTTTTAACGCCTCGAAAATCGGCCCAAATTCAAGGTTCCCAAAGCCGGGCCCCTGCAAATTCGGGTCATTCAAGTGAAAATAAATAAGAATATCTTTGTTCTCACGAATTATTTGTGGAATCGGTTTGCTTTCGCCACACATTGCTTTACAGTCCAAATGCAACGCAATATGTTCCAATGCTCCGATTTTATCCAGCAAAATCCTAGTTGAGTCGGCGGTTGTAAGAAAATCCGTTTCTTGCTGTGTAAGTGGTTCAACAGCGATCTTAACGCCGGTTTTTTCAAGTGTCGGAACAACTTTTTCGAGTACAAAAGCAGCGTAATCCATTGCTTGCTCTAAATTTACACCGGGCAGCAATGACCGTTGGTTTGGCGAACCGAGCACCATGAATTCTCCGCCCAGTTCGGAGCAGAGTTCAGCAAGAGCGATGAAATAATTAGAAGTTTTCTTTCTTACATCAGCGTCCGGTGAAGTCAGGTGGTACCCCTGTGTTTTGGCCAACAACCAATGTATTCCGCTGACAGCGATGCCTGCAGATTCGGCGATTTTCCGAATTTCTTTCCGCTTCGAACTCGGTATTTGTGTCACGTCCTCTGCAATTGTAAATGGGGCAATTTCAACCCCATCATAACCGCAATCACGTATAAAACGAAAGCAACGGTTAAAATCGAAACCACTTTCGTTGTTCCAACTCTCGAACATTTCATTGCAAATTGCGTATTTCATGATAGTCGTTTGTTTTTGGTTCGCCTTACCCGCCGACTTACGTCGACTGCTCGCTTTTTTTACGTTGGCTGCTCACTTTTTACTGACCACGTACAGTATAAGAAATCACTGGAACTTCCACCCGAATTTGGGGTTGTACTCCCA
>JBOFQC010000477.1:0-1502 GCA_051660725.1 Thermoguttaceae bacterium | reverse complement strand
GTGTAAACATCGCATAAATCGAGTTCTTGCTCCCTTCTTTCGCTTCGAACCAAATTTCTTTGGTTTGAATATCGATTAGATTTTTTTGCACGTTTTTTAGACCGAGCGTTTTGACATAAATGTCTTTAACGTCTTCTTCAGTTTGTGCAAGTTGAAGTCTTTGAAACAAGCTCATGGAATTAGAATCATTGGGCGAATACGGACATGAACATATCCATTGTACCAGATTCCGGCGAAAAAGCGAGTCCTCATAAACTTGCAGCGTTTACGAAACGACAAGAATTCCGGTGCTCACGCACCGGCTCGAAACGTTTACGAAACAACCGCTTTCTACGAAAGCGGGCTAAACAATGAAATGCCACCTGCGTTCACGGCATGTTGACCTCATTGACAATTGTAAAAAATGGATTATACTACTTTTGTTACAGTTTGAAAAGCTCGGCATTGTCGGCGTTTTGCCTCTTTCTTTTTGTTGCGGAAAGGCGGAGCTTTATTTTGATTCAATCGAACCATGATGAAAACCAGCCACTCTTTTTTATAAGGCGTGTTATTTCTGCTTTTATTTCGGAGTTTTTCGTAAGAGATTTTTCCTTTCGAAAAAAACGAATGATTGGTTCGAGATAGCTATCTCTATCAGGACAATTGTGATACTCAAAACACCTAAAAAACGGTAACGGACGCTCCTGACAAAGGAAAAGAACCCAAAAAACTTTTCGGAGCATTTTCACATTTTCTTTTTTGATAATTACCCTGATTATAGGAATAAAATCATCAAAACACGTTTCCGCCGTTTTGGGTACCTTTTGTTTTGTTGCATTCATGAAGCACATTGACATGCTGTCGTTATCATAGTCGCTGTCATCGCAGCTGTCGTCGTACTTAGCCGCCTGTTTAGACTCTCCTGATGGACACTGGTGTTTTGAATCAAGAACACTCCAAAGACATTCTTCGATATCGACTACAACCCTCGCGTCCAGTACCACTTTAATAATCTCTGCAATGGACAGTGGAGATTCGGCGTTCGTCAAAAGAGCTTGATAATTAAGGGGTTTGTTGATGCGAATGGTATCCTTAAAAAACGAGATTGAACTCTTGGAATCCAGATGCATTCGTTTTATAATTTCAACTGCAAATGTGTGTGAAGATGGTTTTTGATAGGCATCAAATAGGCAATGTAAAACAATATCGACCGGCATTTGTTCACAAGCAGAAACTATGTTAGATTGCAGGACATTATTAAGGTCGAAAAATTTGGGCTGCATCACGTCGAAAATTGCCGTGATAGCCTCTTCTGCCATTCCATTTTGCGCGAAGGCTGTCAACGCCTTGATGGCATTGGTGCGCGAATTAGTGCTGACTTCTTTCTCTAGTGCCTTGTAAACATTAACGATTGGGATTGACCTGTTTTGGCAAGTTGTGGTATAATATCCGTTTTCAACACACGGAGGTTTACCATGAAAAAAATATACATCGTTCGGCTTTCCGACGAAGAACAAAAAATT
>JBOFQC010000476.1:0-3123 GCA_051660725.1 Thermoguttaceae bacterium | reverse complement strand
TCAACGATCACAACGGCAGCCGGAATGCAACGTAAAATCGCGTTTGATTTTTTCTGGGCAAGCTGTCTCAAATATGAAACACACATTGAAGGCTCGGCCTTGCCTTCAATAAGCGCAACGGCAAATTTATTACATGTGTCGTAACCGCAGCCGCCACAATTGTGTTCGTCTTCCGGCCGATTTTTTCCGACCAAACGAAGCGTCTGCCGAATTTTTTGCAGGCTGACCGGGTCGCTTTTAATCGGCTCGCTCTTGTATTCAGTTTTGATATCAACTGGTTCGTGTTTAGCTGGTTCGGAAACAGAATCAGTGTTTCGTACTATTCGTAACCGTTCCAATAAACCGGGCGAGCCGTGTGCCGTACCGGGGCCGTGAACACAGCCGCCGACGCACGCCAGAGCTTCAATGAAAACCGGTTCTCGTACATCTCTAGGCGTGAAACCTTCAAGAGCCTGTTTCAAAGCGTACAGCCCGGAAAGCGTGACAAAATTTACCGAGTCGCAGCCGCCGTGCATTTTAATTGTTTCATTCATTCCCCCTTCAATTGGGTACAATGCGCCTTCTTTTGCGTCGGCGAGGAAAAATTTGTCTTCTTCCGTTGGTTCGATTTTCCAGGGATCAACTCCGGCTTCCTGGAACCACTGTTTAAGATCGGGATACAAAAGTGCTGTAGCAATCAGCTCCGGGTGTTCATCCGCTTCGTTTTTCTTGGCAATGCAAGGCCCGATAAAAACAATTTTCGCATTTGCCGGAATAACTTTCTGGAGCCATTTGGCGTGCGAAAGTGCGGGAGACAGAACCGGCGAAATCGTGTCTGTAAAAGCAGGTAGATACTTTTTGATAAAATCAACCGCAACTGGACAAGCAGAAGAAACGACCAGTTTGTTTTTGTTCGTGTTTTCTTTGAAAGCCCGTGCAACTTCAGCGGAAACGAGTTCAGCGCCAAGTGCGGTTTCGCTTACGCCGGCGAATCCGAGCTTTCTTAGCGAAGCGATCATTCTTTCGGCAGGTAGCCCCTTGAATTCGCTCACCCAGGACGGAGCCAGCGACACGTAAACAGGGGCATCTTCTTTAATTAATTGTCTTGTTCTTCCGAGGTCTTCCCGAATATGTTTCGCCCTTGCCGGGCACTCTTCGACGCAACGTCCGCAAGCGACACACAGGTCCGGCATAACGGAAGCGTGCTGAGACTCAACTTTAATCGCTTTAACAGGGCAAACACGGACGCATTTGAAACAATCCTGACACTGCGCATCAGCTGTGTAAATCGGGTAACTGTGATTCATCTGTATTTATTGTGTTCAAGAATTGTTCTTCTTAAGGTTTGGAAGGTGTTTGTTAAGAATGTCGAGCAGCGTTCCTTTATCCATTTTAGGATAATGTTCTCCGTCAATGATAACGTTAGGACCGTCTGCGCATTTTCTCAAACAACATTTACCGGTAAGAGAAACCTGATCCGAACAGTCGTGGGCCTCAATAAAATTCTCGATCACGCGTAGATTTTCCTCGTTTCCACGTGCGAAACAGGAACTACCCATACAGATAACAATATTCATGGCTTATAAGGTGAGCAGGTGAGCAGGTAAACAGGTGAAGAAACAGCGAGCGGCGGACGTAAATCCGCCGGTACAAAGTGAACAGGTGAGCGGGTGGACATGTGATAAGTGAAAAAATACGAAACATTTTTTTGCCAGATTTTCTCCCCTCCTGTTCACCTGCTCACCTAACACCTGTTCACTTTTCTCCAATGTCTTCCTATTTACCGTAATACGCTTTCAAATACAAGTCCCGGATTTCCGAGATAAACGGATATCTCGGATTCGCGCCGGTGCACTGGTCGTCAAAAGCGTTTTCCGAGAGTTCATCTAGTTTATCCAAAAAATCTTTTTCTGGAATACCGTACTCCTGAATTGACAGAGGAATTTCCAGAGTTTTTTTCATCTGTTCAATTGCGGCAATAAGTGCCTCGACACGTTGCTCCGGCGTCATCTTCTCATTTGTGATGTTCAAAAAGTCGGCCAAATCAGCGTAGCGTTCTTTTGCTTCCGGGTGTTTGTACTGCGAAAATGTACCTTGCCGGGTCGGTTTGCTCGTGCCGTTAAATCGAATTACGTGTCCAATTAAAAACGCGTTTGCCAAGCCGTGCGGAATATGAAACGCCGCTCCGAGCTTGTGCGCCATCGAGTGACAAAGTCCCAAAAACGCGTTTGCAAAAGCCATACCTGCAATTGTTGCGGCATTGTGAACTTTTTCTCTGGCTTTTTCGTCGCCGGGCGTTGTGTAGCAAGTCGGTAAATACTTGAACAAAAGACGTACAGATTCTTTCGCAAGCGCGTTTGTGTATTCGCTTGCCATAATCGAAACACGTGCTTCCACTGCGTGAACAAGTGCGTCGATTCCGCTGTACGCAGTCAACTTTTTCGGCATGCTCATCACGAATTTCGGATCAATAATCGCAATGTTCGGGGTCAATTCGTAGTCAGCCAACGGGTACTTGATTCCTGTTTTTTCGTCCGTAATAACCGCAAACGGTGTAACTTCGGAACCAGTACCGGAAGTCGTCGGAATCGCAATAAGCGTTGCTTTGTCTCCGAGGTGCGGGAACTTGAAAACACGTTTTCGTATGTCCATGAACCGCATCGCAATATCGTCGAATTGCACGCCGGGATGTTCGTACAAAAGCCACATTATTTTTGCCGCATCCATTGGTGAACCGCCGCCAATTGCAATTATTGTGTCCGGCTTGAAAGCCTGCATCCGCTCAAAACCTTTGTAAGCAGTCGCAAGTGTCGGATCTGGTTCCACGTCCGCGAAAACTTCAATTTTCAGGTGCATTTCGTCCAGCAGGTCAACTAATTCCTGAAGCATACCGGAATTTTGCAGGAATCGGTCCGTGACAATGAAAGCACGGCGTTTTCCAGCGTCAACCAAATCCCGCAGCGCTTCGTGCAAGCAACCGTATTTGAAGTAAATTTTTTCCGGAACACGGAACCAAAGCATGTTCTCTCTCCGTTCGGCAATTGTTTTAATGTTAAGTAAATGCTTAGGCGCAACGTTTTGGCTGGTCGAGTTTCCGCCCCAGGTTCCACAACCAAGCGTAAGAGACGGATCAAGTTTGAAATT
>JBOFQC010000475.1:0-1658 GCA_051660725.1 Thermoguttaceae bacterium | reverse complement strand
GTCCGCACCAAATCGCGGCAGTTGACAGCGTACAAAGTGGCTTCAAGACACAAGATCGCGGGAAGCTTATAATGGCATGCGGTACGGGCAAAACTTTTACGTCGCTGAAAATAGCCGAAAAAACTGCCGGGACAAACCTTTGTTGTAAACTATTCTGGTTTTTGTGGTCTTGCAAACCTCACAATGTCGTGGTAAAACGAGGAAAATGTTATTTTGCCCACTGGCAATATCGCCAATTTCCTAGTAAGTTTTTACTGACTTTCGAATTCAGCTATGAAAAGACTAAAAAAGAACACATCATCCGAAAATTCAAGTGATCTACTGCGAATCGAGAAGCTGCAAATCGAGAATTACAAAGGTATTGAATCGCTAGAAATCGTATTTCCGCCGAAATCTCCGGTTGGTATGCTAGCAGACATCTGTGTTATCGGGAGTAAAAACGGAGCAGGAAAAACGTCAATCCTCGAATGTTGCTGTATATTACTCGCTGCGACCACACAAAATGAAAGAAGGTTTGTAACGGGGCGTCCACGCCGTATGTATGGATTAGACATTTCGGATTTGCTCATTCGGTCGGGGCAACCCAAGATGAATGTCCGAGGAACGCTCAGTTATGGCAAACAAACCTTTGATGTGGAACTATGTTTTGAACGTGAAACAAATATGTTTACCATTAATACTGGTTCTGAAGAATTATCGACCCAATTGATACAAACTAAAAGCGTCGATAGGGATGACTTTGATTTTGACGATTTATTCATGGAAATGGCGGGGATAAGGAATAACCCGGTCATAAATGATAGGTTTTTGTTTTTTCACAGCTACCGTAAAATACGAGAGGGAAATCCTGAGGCCGCCATGATGCTCGGTAATGATATATCACGTAGCCGATTCCCTGGACCACGGTTTAGAGGTGAAGAATCTCCGATGAGTATTTTCAAAACAGTTCTTTTACGCGCCATGATGGGACGCGCAAAACTTTTTGAAGACATTCATTCGGACGGCGGTGACCCTAATGAAATTATTAATAAATTGAATGAATTGGTTGTAACTTATGCTAGAGTAAAAATCACCAAATTACGTCCAGGTGAGGATAATACTTTTGATTTCCGTGTAGAGCCGGTATCTGGCGGAGAAACCTTTACGTTTGATGGTCTGAGTTCGGGACAAAAAGAAATCATTTCTACACTGTTTTTAATATGGTATTCAACTCGCAAGACACCATGTGTCGTTTTGATTGACGAGCCTGAATTGCATCTAAATACAGAATGGCACCGCGAGTTTATCAACAGCCTCATAAAACTTGCCCCAAATAATCAGTATATTATTGCGACACACGCCGAAGAGATTATGGATTCTGTGGAGCCTGATTATCGAATGTTATTGACCAAAGATGAGGTGGCAAAATGAGTCGAATTCATACAGGTATTCAATCCAGCGATATCAAAAATAAAGCGCAGCATGTGCTGTTTGTCGAAGGCACCGATAAATCTATTGATATTAAGACGCTGAAACTATTATTCGAGAACAAGATTACGATTGAACCACTGGGATCATGTAACTCCTTGAGCAATGTGGCGGAATCGTTGTACAAGTTTCATCCATATTATTATTTCATCATTGACCGTGATCATAATAATGATGAGTTTGTCGAGAGA
>JBOFQC010000474.1:0-5522 GCA_051660725.1 Thermoguttaceae bacterium | reverse complement strand
TACCCAAGCAGAGCACCAGATTTCGAAGGAAATATGCGAAGTGGTCGCTCGGATCAACTCCGAAACTAGTCGGTTGAGGTTTAGGGTCGCACATTTGCCAAGCCGTACTTGCAGCAATGAGTAGTACCGGCACAATAATAGGTGCAGCCGACGTTAAAAGTGACGGAAGCGCAACACTTGAATTTTCACTTTCAGATCGGGAACTGTCTTCAGTATTTTCGTGTCGTGAGCTGTTTGCTTGGTTATTTCGTGTTTCTTCACCAGATTCGTTTCCCGGTTCATCTCGTCGAAATGAAAACGCTTCGTCAATTTTCGGATTCGGCATACATTTATTTGCGACAATGCACGCCAAAAAAGTCAACGGTGCGAGTAGCAGGGCAACCAGCAGGCCGGTAAACATTACTGTCCCGACTTGAACTCCCAGAGTATTTGCCGCAATGAGTGGACCCGGCGTCGGCGGAACAAGGTTGTGCGTTATTGTCGCACCTGCCGCAATTGAAATTATAAGCAAAAGATAATTCTTGCGCACATTTTTGTAAAAAGTTCTGGCAAGCGGAATAAGAAGATACAGCGTGGTGTCATAGAATACCGGAATTGAAATTACAAATCCAGCACTGAAAAGCGAAACCGGCACACGCTTTGCGCCGAAAAGACGCATGATTGAAAAGACAATTTTATCGGCTGCACCGCTTAACATCATACATTTGCCGATTATTGCACCCATTGCGATTAACAGGCCGATTTTACCGGCCATGACGCCAAACTCTTGGGTTACCCGGGTAATTTTGTTAGTCCAGTAATCGGGCCCCGGTTCGCCGCCGGCCAACAAACTGACGATAAACGCCGCCGTGATCAGGGCAATAAAAGCGTTTATCCGCATAACAAGAATCATGCCGAGAATAACCAGCAGGGAAATTCCGAGTATAAGGAGTGGATTTACCATGATTATTGTTTAACCGCGCCCCTCAAAAAATTTTTTCGTTATTTTTTTCGTTTAACAACGAAATTTGCAATATCACGCAAACCGTTGACCGCATTTTCATCGTGAGTGCCGCTGACGGCTTGTTCAAGAAATCCAATTGCTGCGGTAATCTTTTGTTCAGCGATTACCTTGGCTGCGTCGGCTGCACCACTTTTTTTCAGCAGTTCGGAGACCGTACAGACTTGTTCAGGTGTCGGTTTTTTTAGAATGTCCAGAATTTTCGTCTTTTCAACTTCCGTTGCGGACTCTAAATATAGAATTAGCGGTAACGTAATCTTCCCTTCTTTCAGGTCGGTCCCCAACGTTTTCCCGACAACGTTTTCGTCGCCGACAATATCAAGAATGTCGTCAACAATTTGAAACGCAACGCCGAGGTTTTCGCCGAACCTGCCAAAGTTGTTTTTTGTTTCGTCGTCTGCACCGCTTAAATGAGCGCCGAGCAGACAGCAGCAGGAAAGCAAAGCGGCGGTTTTGCCGGAAATAATGGAATAATACTCCGCTTTTGACAATTGGAAGTGCCCTTTCGAACCTGTTTGTAAAAGTTCGGCAAGACACGTTTTCTGCGAAGCGTCGGCTACGGCACGGTATTCGAAAATATCATCTGACAACGTGACCAAGCCCATTGCTTTGGTGAACAGCACGTCACCGGCAAGAACACTAACACCGCTGTTCCAGTGAACGTTCAATGTTTCGAGATGCCGTCTGAACTCCGCGCCGTCAAGAATGTCGTCGTGAATCAGCGTTGCGGTGTGGATCATCTCAAGTACCGCAGCGCAACGTATGTGATTTTCATTTAATGGGCCGAATACTTTACCAGAGAGCAGTAAAAGAGCGGGCCGAAGCCGTTTACCGCCAAGTTTGAAGCCGTAATTTGTTACTTCCTTCACAAATTGGTTTTCTTCACCGCAGATACCGTTAAGTATGAGTGACTCAACCTTTTTAAGATCGTCACCGATTGTTTCGTAAGCGGCACTTAATCCCAACCCAACTCGGTTAGGGCAAAACGCAACTCGTTCGGTAAAACGCTTGGAAGAGCACGATTTACCGATTTCTGAACTGATTATTTCATCCGGTGCATCTACAAAGTGCGAATTTATGCTGCTTGAATCGGTCACTCGACTATTTATACTGGATACAGTTGAAATCCCGCCCTTGAAAACAATTAAACGGCTAAAACTGCGACGCAAGATATTGTTCAAGGTCAAAGTCGGTAATTATATCCCAAAAAGCGAAGCTGTGTACGGGGGTAATGCAAGTGGTGAGGAACCTACCGTTCAGGCATAAATTGCTCGGCGTAATATATTGTTATACTGTCGCCCGGCATAAACTGCATGTTTTCCAATTTTGGGTACGCTGAAGATAATCAGCATTAAACATTGAAAAACTCGGGAAAGGAGCCGACCAACGGGAGGCGGGACACTTCACGCGAAGCGCACCGCCCATGCCGGGCTCCGGTATAGCCGCCGAGGAACCTGCCGTTCAGGCATAAATTGCTCGGCACTTTCCTCCCCAAATAATGCACCCAAAAAACAGTAATATACACAATATTGCATTCCGTAACAGCAGCCGGTACAATTATAAAGTCGTATAAACACTGGAAACTGTGTTAAACCAATTCTTTACTCTCGACTTTTTTACTCTTTCATTTCGATTCAATGAGACTTATGCTATTCGCGAACCGTGTATTTTGGTCTGCAGCGTTTATTTTTACGTTGCTTTGCATGCAATCATACCCAGTCGGGGCGTCAGCAGCCGAGTCGTTAATAAAAATTTCTGCCAAGCCGTTGCATGAAGGACGTGTAAGTGACAAACTTTTTGGTAATTTTATCGAATTACTCGACGATGTTGTGCCAAGTATGTGGGCGGAAATGCTAAATGACCGGGAATTTCAAGGAATGATTCCGTCTTCCGAGTGGTGTTATTATCAAGGTGAACCGAACGTGTATCTTGACAGGAAATGGGAAAATAATAATACCTGGTCGCTTGATACCACGAACACGTACTGCGGTACACACAGTGCGAAACTAGACATTCACAACCCGAATTTGCCAGGAGGCGCGAAACTCAAACAGTCCGGGCTTTACGTCAAGAAAGACGAAAAATACAATTTTTCCTGCTGGGTCCGCACATCGAAAGACACTCCGGCGTCAATTACTGTTACTTTGAAAACAGAACTACCAAACGGTGATTGGACGACGCTTGCCAAAAATTCTTTACTTGTTCAACCGGATGAAAACTGGCAAAAAGTTGAAATAAACGACATTATTTCCAACGGTACAACGGATAGAGCGGTTTTCGAAATATCCGCAATTGGAAAATGGGGCTCAATCTGGCTCGACAAACTTTCGCTTATGCCTGCCGACAACTTGCACGGTTGGAGGAAAGATGTCGTGGAACTTGTGAAGCCAATAAAACCGGCGATTATCCGTTGGGGTGGAAGTGTTTGTGATCCCGGTGGTTACAAATGGAAAGAAGGTGTCGGACCACGTGACAACCGTGTTCCGTTCGTAAATCGGGTTTGGGGCCGAATCGACTCGAATGATGTCGGAATCGACGAATTCGTAACATTCTGCAAACTCGTCGGAGCGGAGCCGCTTATTTGCGTAAGTTTTGCGGACGGGCCGGAAAGTGCTGCCGATTTGGTTCATTATTGTAACGATCCAGCGAATACCGAATGGGGCAAAAAACGTGCCGAAAACGGTTACCTTGAACCGCACAACATACAATATTTCCAGTTGGGCAACGAACTTGGTGGTGACGTGTATGCCGAAAGATGCGTCGAGTTCTGTAAATCAATGAAAGAGGCCGACCCGAATATCTTGTTGGCCGCTTCGTACGCAAATCAACGGTTGTTGGAAATGATCGGAAGTGAAATTGCTTTTATATGTCCGCACCATTATTCGCCGAGTTTCGTGGACCACGAACGAGATTTTCGCAACTTGATTAACATGATAAATTCGACGCCAGGCTGCGATCACTTACGGCTTGGTATCACCGAATGGAGTTTCACTGCCGGCGATTGGGGAAATGGTCGGGCAAGGTTGCAGTCGCTTTATTCCGGTATTTACAGTGCCCAGTATTTCAATCTGATGCTTAGGTACTCGAATTACGTTGCGCTCGCTTGCCGTTCAAATTTGTCGAACAGTTTCGAGGGGGGAACAATCATGACGAAGCCGGGCTCTGTAATGAAAACGCCGTTTTATCACACGGTGAAATTGTACGCGGATAATTTTCAGCCGATTCCGATAACAGTTGAATCAACGCCGGCTGGTGTCGACACAATGGCGTGTCTTTCCGAGAACGGAAACACAATGACCGTTTTTCTCGTGAATACGAACAACCACGCGGTTGATTTTCGGTTTGATCTGGCTGATTGGTGCAAGGAGCCGAAATTCGTCAAAGCGGAAATGGTCGTTGACACACAAAATCGCGGCCAACTCGAAATAATGAACCACTGGAGCGCACCGGATCGGATTTCAACCGTAACTTGCGACAAATTACCAACGGAGCTACCACGTTATTCAACAACTGCAATTGTTTTGGAAAAGTAAAATATTTTGTAACCGTTCAAGGATTTTTAAGTAGTTAGGAGTTAGGAGCAGCGGTTTCAACTTAAGGATTATCCCGCTGATTTTCAGTGGTTTTAATGATTTTTGCGGTCGAAACATGGGTTCCACGTTTGACTTTCGGACGGGTTCCGGGTATCCGCTCCGCCGTTTTTTTGTTCGGCGGACGTTTCGTGTACTTCCGGTACTCCGCCTGTTTTCCTAGTTCCAATAACAATTTCGCCACCTCCACCGTCGAGAGGCGAGGGCAGAAGTCCCAGTCGATTTCCTCCTCAAACATTTTAAAAACACCGTGGGTCTCGACCATTTCCAAAGCAACGTAGTATACGGAAACCTCCGATGCCTGCGACGGTTGCGAGGCCCGTAATGTTTGTCGGACCGCCGAAAGGATGTTGTACGATACAATCGCGCACGAAAACGAAAATAACACCGCCTCTGGGTATGACAACGTGTTAATTTCACCATTGAGAACCGATTGTATCTCCTGAAACGACGTTTCAATTTTCCAACGACCAAGGTATTCTGTCGAAACATAATCCGCCGGATAACAGTCCAGAAGGTTCGTAAACAGGCCGACCATGGTGTCACCATCACGGGTCGAAACCGTCAGCCGAATCTCCAATCGACGGACCTCGTGACGTTTGCCGGTGGCGACATCCTCAATGTATCCTTTTTGTTCCCATAATTCGCCGCGGTCCGTTGTTTCGCGGTATTCCAGTTCCGTCTCCGGTATCCAACGGCCAGAATTGGAGTGTTGGCGAACAATGAAAAACCCACCACCCTTTTCAATGATGGTTGATATGTAATTCCAGCAGCAAAAATTTCGGTCGGCGATCCATAAATCGTTCGATTCGACGTTTTGTAACAGGTCGGAAATCCGTGACCGTTCCTGCGCATGACCATCCTCCTCCAACGTGAGGTGAGTGATCAGTTCGCAGTCCGGTTCGAAAACGGCAAGGGCGAAACCCGGTAAT
>JBOFQC010000473.1:0-3427 GCA_051660725.1 Thermoguttaceae bacterium | reverse complement strand
AACGATCCGCCGCCGTAACGGAGGAGCGTCGGACGGAACAGATGATGGCGGACGAGGAACGGTTTTCGGAATGGCCTCTTGGAGGATTCCCTGTATTTTTTTAGCGGTTTCCCGAACGAGCGCTTCGGAGACGGGTAGTTCAACACCAGAAAGTTTTTCGTAAAGCGCAGCAAGGGAAAACGGCAGTGATTTATCTGACTTTTTGTAGGTGGAGTTAATGGTCGGGCGAATTTTACAAGCGACGAGTAACATCAAGTCGACCAAAACGGAAAACAGGATATTCCGAGATCGTTGTTTAATTTTATGATCGCTAAATATTTTTTGGAGAAAGTCAAGTTCGAAAACATGCTCGAGTAGGACTCTGGTCATGGTTCCTACGGGCGCCTTTTTTCCAATTTTTTCGAGTAATTTGTCTGCGAACATTGTTTTTCCTCCTTGAAGTGACTGACAAACGAGTCGATTTAGGGAGAAAATGTACCCCAAAACGTCAAACAGGTCAATCGCAAAACCGCCAGATTAACCATACTGTCCAATTTAACGCAAGCCTTAAGTTGAAACCGCTGCTTCGTAAACTAAGGTGTAATCCATATTTTGTCAATTAATTGTTATTGGCAGCCAAAGTGATATACTTTATTTGGCTGCACAGAAAAATTAAAAATTTTACCTTTAACCTATTTCTCTTGCTACCTGCGTTGCTTTCTCAAAATCCATCCCGCGTAAATCTCAGTGGTTTTGGCATTAGCGTGCCCCAAGTAAGCTTGGGCGGCATCTAAACTATACCTTGAACGAATTTCAGTTCCTGCCGTATGTCTTAGTTGATTGGGTGTCCATGCTGGGACACCTGCTTTTTTACATGCACGAGTAAATGCACGTGTGTAGGCATCTTTAGAATAGCTGTCATTAATTTTTTTGGGATTTGGATTTGAACGTTTTAGCTGTGAGGAGCGTACCGGACCTTTTTTGTTGATGATTTTTCTATTTTGTCTTTTTTCAAAACGCTGGAGCATGACAGTATCTTGCGGACTAAATAGAAACGCATCTGCCATATCTTCTTTTTCAAAAAGATAAGAAGTCAAAATCGCTTGGGCTTTGGGACCGATTGGAATAAAACGAACTTTTCCTGTGTGTTCCGTTTTGTGAGTAGATGGGACATATTTCCAGATGTCTTTGCTTCGGTCAATATCTATAGACCTCATGTTGCGAACCTCCTGAGGGCGCATTCCACAAAGTAGTTGTACTCGTACCATGTCTGCCACAATTGGAGGTAAAAATGGCAATGTTTTTTCCACCGTTTGGGCGTCAACAGCACCTATCTTTCGGTATTCATGGGCTTGAGTTCGACCTGCTTTAAGATTGTCAACACCATGCAAGCTAAGATATGTATTGGCATCAACCCAACCAAACTTCGTTCCAAATCTAAATGTTTGCTTTATGATTCCAACATAACGATTGACTGTTTGTCGGGCTAGACCTTTATCTATCCACTTGTTTTGCAAAAAAACAAGAGATAACGGAACAAAATCATCAACCGATTCATTTCCATAGTTAGCAACGAAGAGTGAAATGGCATTACGGAAGTGATTAAATGTCGGTGTTTGTACACCATTTTTCATATAATAACCGTTTGCCCATTCAAGGGCATGAATCGCCAATTCATGGCAGGACATTCTGGTTTTCTTACGGATAGGTGGAAGCTTTCTACCGTTGGCAAGGTATTCGGAAATCTTTAATTCGTATTCTTCCCGACTTGCCTTACTTCCGTACTTTCCCAGATAAAAACGTCGTCCCTCAAGTTCAACAAATGCTTGACCAGACGCTTTGTGAAGACGATAATTTGGTATGTTCGTCTTAGGCATTTTCTACCTCCTTTGTGCAACATAATGAAAGAATAACGGGTAGTATCCGTTATTCCGGCATGTTTTGCAGCACTCCGGAACGTCCGAAGGTAAGCCTAAACCTTTCTGCTTATTAACTTTACATCAATGGGCGATACGGGATTCGAACCTGTGACCTCTGCCGTGTGAAAACTTATACTAAGAGCCTGCCTGTAGCACGGAAAACTCTACGAACTACAGAGTTTAATAAGTTTTACGGGCTAAGTCAATCCCCCTCTTTTGCACCCCTTCTCACCCCTTTGGCATCATAAGCTAGGGGTGTCAGTGGTGTCTCGCTATAAAACCAAAGTTTAGCTACGAGTATTATGCGAGTTCCCTTGAACTGCATTAATACGAAATTTAGTCTTGTTGTCGGAAACTGTTTAGTACAAGGTAGTACATCTTGTTATTATCACTGTAAAGCAAAAATTATCACTACTCGTTCACTAGGGATTCTTCTGTGTGCTTTCTTTGTTCTGGATTTAAACGGTGCTGCCATTGACAAAAGCACACAATACGCGCTAAAACACCAGCACTTTTGTGATGATTGACTGAAGCGTATTTCATGGCTACGACGAATGTTACTGTCCGTATGGACGAGAATCTTAAAAAGCAATTCGATAGTGTCTGCGACGAGAAAGGACTATCTAAGAGTATTGTGCTATTACAATTTTTACTAAGAAAGTTGTAAACGAGCAGCGAATACCGTTCGAGTGTCTGTTCCTTCGCCTAACAAGGCAACTATTGAAGCGACGCTAGAAGCCGAAAAACTAAGCAGTGCTCCTAATGCCAAGCGTTATTCCAACTTCCGCGAAGCGTTTGCGTAGGCAATGGATGAGTAAATATACCGTTAGCGATCTGTTCTGATAAGGCGGGTAATCGTCTGCTTTTTTTAATTGTGCAGGTATTTACACCCCGCTTAAAGATATTTTTGCTTAACTCGGGTCGTTTGGGACAGCATAGGTAATAATTATAGAGACGGTTTTGTAGGGGATTATCTACGTATTACAAGCGTTCACCTAACAAAAGTAAGTAGACGGGTACGAAGCAATCGTGGTAGGCAAACTTGTTAGACTTTTTCTTTTATTATCTTGTACGTAGTGTTGAACGAGGCATAGTATTTCGAAAGAGATCGCATTGCTGTAGCGATTCACCTGAAATTTAGCCTGATTTCATTATCGAAAGCTCAAATTGCCATGGATCGCATAAGTTGTCGCGTAGTAAAGGCTGGCACTGCTTGTGTTTTAGCCCGAATTCGCAAAGATCGCGCGTTACAAGCGATCTGGTGAAGCTTTTTGGAAAGGCTGACCACAAAACGAGTAGGCTACAGTAGTTTTTTGCTTAGAAAAACATCCACGAGCCGAAATTACATGAATAAGGCATCCGTTTCAGTAAGGATGTAAATAAGCGGTGTGATTTTGATTGCTAAGAGTTTTGTCGCATAATCTTTTCGCTTTACGGAGCAAACCTTGCGCTAAAATATTAGTTACTTACGGCGACATAAGGTAGCAGTCGAATAAAATTGTTTTAACTTACTGCTACCTAGCTTTAGG
>JBOFQC010000472.1:0-2906 GCA_051660725.1 Thermoguttaceae bacterium | reverse complement strand
TGGAAAAGGTCTGGTGTACCGAATGTAATGCTGTCGGCACTTAACATACAACGATCCTCAAGCGATTCGAATTTTAACTCTTTTGCTCGTGTTTTCTCTCGAAAAGAATTGCCGGACGATTTTCGCGGCTTTGCAGAAGATTGGGCACCGGAATCTACTAATGATTGGAAAATACGAAAGAAAGTCTTTTTCATTGCCGTTGTCCTATTTTCAATATAGGTATTTATTGGGTAATTAAATTATTGGTTCCTGTTAGTTCCAGAGCAATTATGTTAGCCTCGGAGCCCTGCTCCGGGGAGTACAACGCTGAGCTATTTATGCCTGAACGGCAGGTTCCTCGGCGGCTAACATTTATTACGCAGAGTTCGACAGCTAACATGCAAAATAATAAAGTCTTTACATTGTAATCGAATCTCTTTTCTGAAACAACTCCGTTTGAAGAAAAACGAAAGGAAAAATAATTTTTTATTACAATTGTTACAAAAGGCAAAACAGGAGATATTTGCTACTTGCACAGTATAAGTAAAATCATAAAAATCGAATCTTTTGAAACACCGTTGTATCTGTTGTTCAACGCCAAAAAAGTTACCTTTCTAAGGTCGGGAAAAAAAGGAAGGTTACCTTTCCCAACCAACAAAACTTCGGTAAACGAAGCCGACCAACGGAAGGCGGAACACTTCACGCGAAGCGCACCGCCATGCCGTGCTACGGTATATGTTGCCGTGTGTTTCGAGTTGTTTTTTACAAACAAAGTTCCCTGTTTAGTAAAATTTAATCAGAAATGTGTAGTTCTAATTATCCTAATGTCAACTAAATCGGTGTAATTACGTTAAAAAAATCACTTTCTTGCAGTAAAAAACAGAAAAAAATAGATTCGCCCCTTGAGGTGACTGACTACAAGAGGTAGGCTTAATAAATTATATAGGACGAGGCTTCGAGCTTCATGGTGATGTTTTAATAAATTTAGCCTTAAAATTTTTCACGCAAGTCAATAATATGCCAATTCAACTTCGTGGAGTTAGAGTTCATAATCTCAAATCTGTAGACATCGACGTTCCGTACGACAAACTCGTAGTCTTTTGCGGTGTGAGCGGAAGCGGTAAAAGTTCGCTCGCAATGGACACACTCTACGCAGAAGGGCAAAGGCGGTACATCGAAAGCTTTTCCGCATATACCCGGCAATTTCTGGAAAAATTGGAAAAACCGGATGCCGATCACATTGACGGGATAATACCAGCTGTAGCGGTTGCGGCAAGAACGCAAAACCATTTCAGCCGGGCCACAATTGGGTCGGCAACCGAAGCAGTCGATTACCTCCGTCTGCTTTACTCGAAAGTGGGCAATTTATACTGCCGAAATTGCGGACGTGAAGTCAAGCAAGATTCGCCGGACAGTATTATCGCTTTCTTAAAAGACCTGCACAAAAACAACGAAACGACACATCCGACCAAAATAATCGTAGCTTTTGAACCTTCAAGCGATTATTTCAAGCAGTCGCGGGACGATTTTCAAGCTTTTTTCCGAGAAAAAGGGTTCCTGCGTGGAACTGCACTGGGAAAATCGTTCCGAATTGATGACGACGACTTTCCTGCGGAATTTTTCTCAGCTGCCGAACCGGAATTAGACGAAACCGACTCAGCCGAAACCAAAACGGATGAACTCGATTTCTTCGAAAAAGACGAAATTATTGCCGAAGACCGTGAAACAAACCAATTCGATAATTTCGAAAACGACACAACACCCCCAAAAAACGAAGATGAAGACGAAGACGAAACAGATTTTGACGACCGGAAAATTTCATCCATTTTCGTTTCAAGTACCGACCTGACGGAAATCGGCATAAACTCCGTACCGGAAATCGCCCAGGAAGATAAGCACGAACCCAAACCGCCACCTGCTTTTCTGTTTTTCGTTGACAGATTAATACTTGGACAATCAGACGAGCAACGAATCCACGATTCAATTGAAACCGCACTCGAATTCGGCGCTGAACGCTGCTTCGTGCTGGTCGAAAACTCGACAAAACAAACAGAAACTGATAACGAAACGCAGCAATGTCACCAAACAGACCAGCCAAACCAGATTCAGATTGACGATCAAACGTGGGACATTATCGGATTCAGCCGCTTATTAAGCTGCGAAGATTGCGGAATCGAATACCCGCGAATTGAACCGAAATTATTCAGCTTTAACAGTCCGCTTGGTGCTTGTCCGGTCTGCGAAGGGTTCGGGAACCTTATCACTCTAGACCTCGACTTGATAGTGCCGAACAAAAGTCGAACTTTGCGTGACGGAGCAATTGCACCTTGGAACACGCCGTCTTACAAAGCGAAATTAACCGAGCTTATCTCAAGAAGCGACGAACTCGGAATTCCCGTTGATTTGCCTGTTGAAAAGTTGTCTGCCTCCCAGCTTAAAACGCTACTTTACGGTTCCGAAACGCTGAAATACGAGGGACTTAGCCAGTTTTTCGAAAAACTGCAAAAGCAAAAATACAAAATGCACGTCAGAGTCTTTCTCAGCAGGTGGCGTAGCTTCAAAACCTGTCCCGCGTGTAATGGGTGCCGACTCCGCCCAAAAGCTCTTGCCGTCAAAATTCGCGGCAAAAATATTGCGGAAATCTGCTCAATGCAGATTCGGGAAGCACTGGCTTTCTTTAGCGGTATCGAATGGACAAACTGGGAACGGGATGTCGCCCAAACCGCAATTTCGCAAACGGTGAATCGCCTACAATATCTGGACGAAGTCGGGGTCGGATATCTTACCCTTGAACGGCCGATGCGTACTTTAAGTAGCGGCGAACAACGTCGAATCGGCTTAACTTCAGTGCTTGGATCGTGTCTGGTAAATATGCTTTACGTGTTGGATGAGCCGTCAATTGGGCTGCATCCGGGCGACACTGACAG